>NZ_JBFRKQ010000010.1:0-27136 GCF_041469505.1 Vibrio sp. 10N.286.49.E11 | reverse complement strand
TTCGTCTATTCGTCTATTCGAGCAGAGCTTAAAGAAAAATAGAAAGCGAACAAAGGTATAAGTTAGTAAACTAATTAGACTAGTTCGTCGCTTTTGAATCTGATGAATTAGCTGCTTTCGTTGCTTCTTCAGCAGTTTTCTTACCAAATACCGTATCCATCATAAAACCAATACGCTTAGCTGCATTACCAAATTTGTTTGGGTTAGCCGTGTATGGGACTTTAAATTCTACTTCACCTACTCTTTGTCCGTTCTGATAAGCATTGATCTCCGCTTGCTTTAAGAACAACGCTAAGTCCCAGCTCCAATGGCCTTCATACTCCAATGTCAGCTTATCAAGATCGTGCTTCGACTTATCAGGTACGACGGTGTAGGTATAATCGTTATCTTGCAGCCACGTTTCCATAGTATTTAAAAACCCTTCACGTGTTTCAGCGTCTTTAACGATAACAACATCAACTTCAGTCGTAGGTTCTGGAATCGCGCTCCCAGTGTAACGAGGGGCTCCACAACCAGCCAAAATTAAAACCGAAAGCGATAATAGTAGGTATTTTTTCACGTTATATATCCATTAACAGTTAACTGCGTGAATGATACCACATCAAAAAAATGACATATTATATAAGCAAAGGTTAATCAGACATTCCTTGTTACATAAGGCACTAAAAAACAACGAAAGAAAATGCGAAGGCTATGGGTCTCCTTTGATGAACATTTAAATCATCGCATCATTGAATGCATCACAAGGGATATCATGGAAAAGACACTTCAAACCAAACTGGCGACTAGCCTACTACTGCTGAGAATCGGCATTTTTATCGTCTTCTTATTCTGGGGCTTGGATAAGATCCTTGTCCCTGAGCACGCGACAAAAGTACTGTCTGGCTTTTACGGCATCGACATCTCGAACAATGCGATGATGGCTCTGGGTGTCGCGCAGCTCGGATTTTTAGGCGCATTCGTTGTAGGCATGTGGAAAAAGTACACCTACGGAGCCATTTTAGTCCTTCATGCAGGCTCAACCTTTTCCTCTTTTGGAAAATACATGGACCCGTTCAACAACCTACTGTTCTTCGCCTCTTGGCCAATGCTCGCAGCCTGTATCGCAATCTTCTTACTTCGCAATTACGACACTTACAGCGTGTCCAACTAACACAAAGGGCGCCGTTATTGGCGCCCTGTTTGGTTGGGTTGATTCTTATCAACCTAAAATACTCTGTTAGCTGTATGACCCTATTTTACATTTCTATAAGTTACTAGAAACCCTGTCAAACCTATTGAGAGAGCAGCAATACATACTCCCCTCAGTATTGCATCATTGAGATAAGCTGAGTAGAAAAGCATTGCAATAAATGCACTACATGACACCAAAAAAGGTGCAATTGAACGATGGGTAAAACGTGAAGTATCAACCACACTATAACGATCTAGAACCAAATCCAAGAGCAAGAGCATGTGCATAACAAACAAAACATTTAGTACTGGAAGTACCCAGTAAAACCAACTATCTACAGGAAAGCTAAATAGTTGAACAAAGGTAAGGTGAGCCAATATAGAAAACAAAATACTTTTCCAACCATTCGAACTACTTTGTACTCTAATGCGGTATGTTCGTCGGGCGACAGAAGCAAGTGGCTTGACTGAAGAAACCCAAATAGCCAACCAAACTATAAGTAATACCATGGTTCAAGAGCCTCTAAATTAAGGTTTACGCAGCTATTTTGAATTAGATATCTAGAACTATTATCCCAAGATATCGACACTTTACGCCTTGCTAAGGTGTGAGCAAACCAATACCTTAGCCTCCGCATAATACCTTAAACACATAAACCAACGCATAGTAAAAATGCCACGCGTTGCGAATTATTCTTAAGCAACTTGTTATACCTCTTGGTTGAGGCTAAAATGACCAAAACAAAGACCACTTAAGAGACCTATTACATGACCACTAGAATTTTAGCCGATGTTGCTGCAAGCATTACTGAGTTGAAAGCTAACCCTATGAAAGTTGCAACTAGTGCTTACGGTGAACCTGTTGCTGTACTGAACCGAAATGAGCCAGCATTTTATTGCGTACCAGCCGAAGCGTACGAAATGATGATGGACAGACTCGAAGATCTTGAACTACTAACTATTGCGAAAGAGCGTGAATCTGAAGAGAGTATTTCGGTAAATATTGATGACCTATAAACTCGACTTTAAAAAGAGTGCACTCAAAGAGTGGAAAAAGCTTGGCTCAACGCTTCAACAACAATTTAAGAAAAAGCTAATCGAGCGTTTAGATAACCCGCATATTCCGGCTTCAAAACTCTCTGGAGCTGACAACATGTATAAGATTAAGCTACGCCAATCGGGCTACCGTCTCGTCTACAAAGTTGAAGACGATGTCATCATTGTAACCGTCTTAGCAGTCGGAAAACGCGAACGTAGCGATGTTTACCGTAAAGCTATGAAAAGGTTAGATGATTGATTGCGGTATCAACGAATGACATGGATTCCCCCTACCGAGGATCTGCCACACTTATGTGGTACTTAAATGCATCGGAGGCACCATGTCTGATTATTCTTATTTCTGCGGTATCGACCTAGCTAAAAACCACTTCAGTCTTCATGCCGTAGACCAAAATGGTGAGGTCATACTTCATAAGTCGGTAACTCGCTCTAAACTACTGACTACAATAGCAAATATGCCACTCATGCGTATAGGCGTTGAAGCGTGTGGTGGTGCACATTATTGGGCAAGAACACTCAATAAACTGGGTCATGACGCCCGCATTATGGCCGTTAAATACGTGGTTCCTTATCGAACTAAAGGAAAGAACGACCTTAATGATGCTGTTGCCATATGCGAAGCTGTTCAGCGACCATCAACTCGCTTTGTACCCGTAAAATCCCCCGAGCAACAAGCCATCTTATCGGTACATAGAATGAGAGAGCATTGGGTTCGTGAACGCACCGCGCTTATGAATCGCATGCGCGCCCTACTCTCTGAGTTCGGGTTAATCATTCCTGTTGGCCGCTCTTCATTAATGAAACATGTTCCCTTAATGCTTGAAGATGCAGAAAATGAACTGCCACATCTCGCAAGAACGGTGATTGCCGATGCTTATCACCACCTTGGAGAGTTGAATCAACGTATCGCCGATACAGAGCAAGTCTTCGACTCTTTTGCTAAGGTCAGCGCTAATGTTCAACGAGTGATGAAGGTTCGTGGTATTGGACCGCAAACCGCTACTGCGATACTTGCTTCGATAGGCAACGGTTCTCAATTTGATAAAAGCCGTGATTTCTCTGCTTGGCTAGGACTCGTACCAAAACAATATTCGACGGGAGGAAAGCCACGCTTAGGTCGGATAACCAAACACGGCGACAAATACTTACGAACACTATTAGTTCACGGAGCAAGGACCGTGATTGCCAACCTTGGCGACAAGCAAGATAAGTTAAGTCAGTGGTGCAGAGGCGTTCTAGAACGAAGAGGAATGAACCGAGCGATAGTGGCACTTGCCGCGAAGAACGCACGAATTATATGGTCGCTTTTACACAATCAAACCGAATATGAAAACTATGCTGCTTAAGTAGAAACCTAAGCAGCATAGAGAGTTAAACCCACCGGGTCATTGCAGACGCTAATGATGGAGATAGGTTAAGACCACTTGCGGAGAGCCTGTTAATGCGGCGGACACACTAGATGTCATCTAACGAATAAGGCACCGCAGTCGCGCAAAGTCATCAGGGCCACGACGTATGCGAATCGTCGATAAGTAGGCCGAATGTAGAGCGGCAGTCCAAAACCCATCAACATAAGTTTAGCGGATGTTTGACAACCGGGGGAATCCATGTAGCCCTGTTAAGGGGTGAGCAACGCAATACCGAAGTTGCCGCATACCGCCTTAAACACTAAAACCAACGCATAGTAAAAATGCCACGCGTTGCGAATCCCTCTTAAACAGATTGTTGTTATGCATTTGTGCCCGCGACTTGTACGTAACCATCACAAACACCTAATCCATTAGTTAGTTTGGGTAGAACTGTTTTCTCACTCTGCATTTGTCTAAAGATCTGATTTGATGTGTTATGACACATTTTGAGCATTTGCCCTGCTAACGTATCCTTATCTTTGTCTGACGCATAACAAAGCTTTACCTGATGATGTAGATAACTCGATTTAAAGTAGGGTTTAACACGCTTGTTAAATTCTGGTAATGAATCTTTTTCGCTATCAACAATGATAGCGAGCATTTCTTTACCTGTATCAAATGGAAATCGTAAAAAGTTGGTGATTACGAGATGCCAACCTATAAGCTCTGGGTTAATGTGAGGTTGCGAGTTTACAATAATGAACGAGCCAAGGTGAATAAAAGGAACACCGTCGGTACCCACATACTGTGAAACTTTTCCTGGCACTTGGTAACAAGTACAAATGCTAATTTTCTGTCCATTGTATTCGCGAGAATTGGTATCAACGCTAATGATGTAATCGTATCCATTCAGTAACATTGTATCGACATCAAATGCTGCGAACTCACTATGTCCTTGAACACTGCTTAAAACTTTCGGCTTGCCTGAAGCCCTTTCATAACTGCGCTCAACACGAATCGTACTAGGATCTGCTTCAGGAATTATTAAGCCGTCTCGTAAAGGCTCATACGTAAACGAAATCTTATTTACATTTTTATTCACTTGAAACGTAACTTTTTCGTCTCGTGTTTTCTTTTCAGTGCTCAATTACTAATTTCTCCGTTAATGCATAACAGCTATATTAGACAGAATAATTCTGCATTTTGTCCCTGAAACAATTCTGTCTAGTTTCCAAGACTCGCTGCACTTAGTCTAATAACTCATTTAATAACATCATCTTACCTACTTATCTTTGTATCAAACATGACGAAAAGCAGAAATTTTCCATATAGTTCCGGCAAAATGCAGAAAACTCCCCAATATGTGAGTAAACCGCAGTTCAGGCTATGAAGGTTGTATCTTGGAAGTTGTATTCTCAAACAAAAACGCCGACATGATTGTCGGCGTTTACGCTGTAGGTATGGATAAGTAAGAGGAAGTAGCTACTTCGCCATAGTACTCAAAAACTCGGCTTCGAACTCTTCATCGGCTTCTCTTGTTAGGCACTCCACTAGCCATTCAATGCTTTGATGGTCTAGCTTACTGTTCACCACGAAGGCTTGCTTTACACCAGACTGACCTAGCTTCGCAGAGCCATAGTTCTTGAATGATTTGTTGCCGTGGTAATGGAGTGATTTGATTGCCTCCGCGTTAGGTTCTGGTAAGGCATCGAGGGTGTTGGCAAGTTGAATCACCAGCTCCATTGGGTTCTTAGATGATGAGATGCGATACAGAAAACCGCCCTCCACTCTTTGGCGCACCCAGTAATCAAAACCGCTGCAATCCATCACCTTATCACTGACCAGTGCGGCTTCGCTGCGATAGCCACACGGTTCAACCATCACTGGGGTATGTTTAAACTCTGGCTGACCCGATGCGGCATCGGTATGAGGCAAGATCAAGTCACACGGCTTGCTGTCTTTGGCGGTCGGTGCGTTCCAGTGGATAGGCATGAAAACTTGTTCACGGCGCATCTCTTTGGTTACCACTAAGCGCGCTTGGCACTCGCCTTGTGCGCTGCGCACTTTCACCACTGGGTTTATAGTCGCGTGGTTGAAGGCATCTAGCCCAAATTCATCTAAACCAAGCTCTGCAACCGTATCTGGGTGCATGGCAACAAACGGCTCTGGGGTGTGTTCACCTAAACCCGCAGCCAAGCCTGTGCGGCTCATGGTGTGCCATTGGTCTCGGATTCGACCTGTGTTCATGATAAGCGGGAATTCAAGGCTGGTATCGGCAATCGGTTTGTCGTGCTCAACTGCAATAAACTGCGCTTTGCCTGATTCGGTAAAGAACTCACCATTGGTGAACATGCGCTGTTCGATGATCTCAGGTTGATACTCAAGTACTGGCCATTGCTGTGGAGTGAGTTCGCCATAGCCTTTTTCATCCAGTTGCGTGAGTCCAATTAAGCACAAGTCACGCGCTTTACCTGTTTCATTGCCGAGCGCTGTCATCTCGCAATACTCTTTAAAGATCTCACCTTCGTGGCGGAACTCAAATTGCTCTTTGAATCCCATTTTTTGTGCGACTTCTTTTAGAATCCACCAATCCGGTTTGGCTTCTCCTGGGCTTGGTAATATACGGCGTTGGCGTGAGATTCGACGCTCAGAGTTGGTTACGGTGCCCGACTTCTCACTCCACCCTTGTGCGGGCAGCACCACATCGGCCAAGCGAGTGGTTTCAGTGTCGGCAATACAATCAGACACCACCACAAATGGGCACTTCTCTAATGCGGTTTTGATCTTTTCACTGTCAGGCAGGCTCACAACTGGGTTCGTTGCCATGATCCACACCGCTTTGATTTTTCCCTCATTCATCGCATCAAACAGGTCGATCGCTTTTAATCCCGCATGAGTGGCTAGGTTGTCGGTCTGCCAAAATTCACTCACCGTTTGGTGTGATCGCGGATCACCAAACTCAAAGTGCGCCGCTAAAGTATTGGCTAGGCCGCCCACCTCACGCCCGCCCATCGCGTTCGGTTGTCCTGTGACAGAGAATGGCCCCATTCCCGGCTTGCCGATTTTTCCGGTGGCTAAATGGCAGTTAATAATGGCATTCACCTTGTCACACCCTTGTGTCGATTGGTTCACGCCTTGGGAGTAAATGGTTAGCACCTTCTCGTTCGATGCAAACAAACTGTAGAACTGTTTCAGCTGCTGCTCTGTTAACCCTGTGAGCTCAGGAACGCTTTTGTCGCCCCAGCCCGACTGTGTATAACGATATTGAGTCGCAGATCGAATCGATTCAGTAAAGCCTTGGGTGTGGTTTTCTATGTAGTCTGCATCTAGCTTGTCGTTATCATCGAGGTAACCCAATAAACCATTGAACAATGCGACGTCTGAGCCTGATTCCAATGCCAAGTGAATGTCTGCGATTTCACAGGTGTCGGTATAACGCGGGTCGATGACGATAACTTTCAATGCAGGGTTGGCTTGTTTTGCGGCTCTTAATCTTTGGAAAAGTACCGGATGACACCATGCTAGGTTGGAACCTGTAATCACGACGAGTTCGGCTTGCTCGAGATCTTCGTAGCATACCGGTACTGTGTCTGCGCCAAATGCTCGCTTATGCCCGACCACGGTTGAAGCCATACACAACCTAGAGTTACTGTCGATGTTGCCACTACCAATGAAGCCTTTCATCAGTTTATTGGCAACATAGTAGTCTTCGGTCAGCAGCTGCCCAGAAACATAGAACGCAACCGAATCGGCCCCAAATTCTTCGATGGTTTGATTGAATTTGTCTGCGACCAACTGAGTGGCACTGTTCCAGTCCAGCTCTTGTTTTTGCTCATTCTGAATATGAGCAGGCTGTGTAAGACGACCCAAAGGCGTGACGGTGTCGCCGAGCGCGATCCCTTTAGTACATAGCTTTCCATAGTTTGATGGATGATCTTTATCACCACGTACTTCTAGTTTTCCTAGCGATGTCGGTCTCGCTTCTATTCCACACCCTACACCACAATAAGCACAGGTCGATTTTATCCAGCCGCTGTTTGAATCGGTCATCCGTTTCTCGCTCAATTATCCATAATTGTAATAAGTGAAAACAAGCAAATAACACGCCACTTAATAACAGCTGATGCATAGCAAATAATTTCATTTAAAAACAACAACTTAATAAAAACACAAATATCAGCAATGAACCAATTAGAACTTAACCAAGATAGAAACTTAATTTTTGCACCATCTTGCTGAAAGTTGCACCACAAACGCTCATTTATATAAATCCAACAAAAATTTTACATACCACTTTAGGGGTAATTGCGTGCTACCTCTATTTTTTAAACCACTGAAAATTATAAGTTAATTTTTATTTAAATGAACGAACCGTAATCTGGCATCCTCCTTGCTCCACTAAAAACCAAGACTTAGAAAAAACATTTTTGTTTTTCTTGATGATTATGAATTGAGTGGAATCTCAACCCGGTATTCATCTGCTAACGACTAGAAATTAGATGCTAGTGATGGTGACGCCGAGAATAAGGAATGGATTATGAGCAAGAAGAAAATCGTCGTTGTTGGTAACGGCATGGTTGGACACAAATTTATCGACAACATCCTGCAATCAGACAGTGATGAGTTTGATGTGATTACTTTCAGTGAAGAACCAAGGCTGGCCTACGACCGTGTTCAGCTAACGGCTTACTTTAATGGTAAAAGCGCTGATGACCTGTCATTGACCAGTGAAGAGTATTACCAAAGCAACGGCGTGAACTACTTGTTGAACCAGAAGGTTGCCAAGCTAGACACCGCCAATCAACAAGTCATCACTGAAAGTGGTCACGTTGAAAGTTACGACAAGCTAATCTTGGCGACCGGCTCATTCCCTTTTGTTCCCCCTATTCCCGGTAACGACCAAGAACACTGCCACGTTTATCGCACCATCGAAGATTTAGACGCCATTGAGCTCTCAAGTAAAGGCAGCAAATCGGGCGTGGTGATTGGTGGTGGACTGCTGGGCTTAGAAGCCGCAAACGCAGTCAAAAACCTTGGCTTAGAAACCCATGTGGTTGAATTTGCGCCTCGCCTGATGGCGGTTCAATTAGATGACGGTGGCGGTGCCCTATTACGCAGAAAAATTGAAGACCTTGGTGTGCAAGTTCATACCGAGAAAGCGACCTCTGAAATAGTCGATGGCGAAAACGCTCGCTACCGCATGAACTTCGCCGATGGCACCCATTTAGAAACCGACATGATCGTATTCTCTGCGGGTATTCGCCCTCAAGATGAGCTAGCAAGAAGCTCTGATGTCGAAATTGGCGAGCGCGGCGGTATTGTGATCAACAACCACTGTCAAACCAATATAGAAAACGTCTACGCCATTGGTGAATGTGCCCTTTGGGATAACAAGATCTTCGGCTTAGTGGCACCCGGTTATTCGATGGCAAAAATCGCGGCTTCGCATATTGTCTCTGACGGTACTGACGACGCTGCATTCACCGGCGCTGACATGAGCACCAAGCTCAAACTGCTTGGCGTCGATGTGGCCAGTATTGGCGAAGTACACGGCAAGACAGAAGGTGCTCAATCGTATACTTATAACGATGAAATTGAACAAGTTTATAAGCGCCTGATCATCTCGGCTGACGGCACAAAGATTGTCGGTGCCGTCTTGGTCGGTGATGCAGAAGCCTACGGTTCGCTACTGCAAATCAAGCAAAACGATATGCCCCTTCCTGAAAACCCATCAGTACTGATTCTACCTAATGTCGCAGATGATTCAGGTTCGGCAATGGGTGTTGAAGCTCTGCCTGATAGCGCTGTGATCTGTTCATGTTTTGATGTGACCAAAGGCGACATTAAAGACGCGGTCTCTGCTGGCTGCACCACGATGGCGGCTTTGAAAGAAACCACCAATGCTTCGACAGGTTGTGGCGGTTGTTCTGCCCTTGCGAAACAGGTTCTCGATAGTGAACTGAGTAACCTAGGTGTGGAAGTCTCTAACGATATCTGTGAGCACTTTGCTTATTCTCGCCAAGAGCTTACCGACATCATTCGCGTCAACAAAATCAAGACCTTCGACGAGCTGTTAGATTCTCACGGCAACGGATTGGGCTGTACTGTGTGTAAACCGGCTGTCGGTTCGATTCTGGCTTCGTACTGGAACGATTACATCCTTGAAGATCAACATATCGAGCTGCAAGACACCAATGACATCTACCTTGGCAACATGCAAAAAGACGGCACTTACTCGGTAGTTCCGCGTATTGCTGGCGGTGAAATCACTCCAGATAAATTGATTGTTTTAGGCGAAGTCGCTAAAGAGTTCGACCTGTACACCAAAATCACGGGCGGTCAGCGTGTCGACTTGTTTGGCGCACAGCTTAACGAACTGCCTATCATCTGGAAAAAGCTGATTGATGCAGGTTTTGAAACGGGCCACGCCTACGGTAAATCGGTTCGTACCGTGAAATCTTGTGTCGGTAGCACTTGGTGTCGATACGGTGTCGACGACAGTGTTGGCTTAGCGATTCGACTTGAGAACCGCTACAAAGGCCTGCGTTCACCACACAAGATCAAGTTTGCGGTTTCAGGCTGTACTCGTGAATGTGCAGAAGCCCAATCGAAAGACATTGGTGTTATCGCCACCGACAAAGGTTGGAACCTCTACATCTGTGGTAACGGCGGTATGCGTCCTCGTCATGCAGACCTATTCGCCACTGATTTAGACGAAACCACACTCCTTAAATACATCGACCGCGTTTTGATGTTCTACACACGTACCGCAGACCGCTTACAGCGTACATCGGTATGGATGGAGAACCTCGAAGGCGGCATTGAATACCTCAAGCAAGTCGTGATTGAAGACAAGCTCAACGTAGCTGAAGAACTCGAAGCGGACATCGCACTCAACATCGAGAAGTACCAGTGTGAATGGAAAACCACCATTGAAAACCCTGAGAAGATGAAGCGCTTCCAGCACTACATCAACAGTGAAGAAATGGACACTAGCCTCTCTTTCATCAAAGAGCGAGAGCAGCGTTTTCCTAAGCCGAGCTTGAGTGATGCTTCGAATTCAAAACGCGATGAAAAGCTCGCAAAAGCAGACCAAATCGAAGTGACTGAGGTTTCATAAATTTCATCAGGTTCATCAGGTTCATCAGGTTCATCAATAAAAAAATAAAAACTCAATTTTAGACTAGGAGAAAGTCATGGAAAATTGGACAACCGTATGCAGCACCAGCGATCTAACCCCAAACGGGGGAATTTGCGCCAAAGTAGACGATAACCAAGTGGCTATTTTTTACTGCAAGCGCAGCGACACGCTTTATGGGCTCTCTAATTACGACCCTATCGGCAAGGCGAATGTGATGTCACGTGGTATAATTGGTTCATTAAGCGGAGAACCTTACGTGGCCTCACCCTTATACAAGCAGCATTACCACTTAGAAACTGGCGAATGTCTTGAACAGCCTGAGCTCAAGCTCGTGAAATTTGAAGTTCGCAAGCAAGGAGAACAAGTTCAAGTTCTCGCACCACTTGCTATCGCCAGTTAACTAAACCGCCGACACCATCATGCAAACGCTTATTAGCGTGCGCAATTTCGGCACAGGGTTTATGCACATTAAAAGCGTTCTAAGTTCGGAAGTAACGCAGGTGCACAAACCGGGTAATTTTCCAGATTTAAAGGATTTAAACCATGGATAACACTAAATTTTCGCTGCTTTCATTTACGGGTAAGATGAAGGTATTACACCTAAGCTGGATGGCCTTTTTCATTACCTTTGTTGTGTGGTTCAACTTTGCCCCACTACTGCAAATGGTAAAAACTACGCTTGGTCTTTCTACTGAAGAGATCAAAACCCTCCTGATCCTCAACGTTGCATTGACCATTCCGGCACGTGTCGCAATAGGCATGCTAACCGATAGATACGGCCCAAGGTTGGTTTACTCTTCGCTACTCGCGGTCTGTTCTATCCCTTGTTTCATGTTTGCTCTGGCAGACTCTTTCATTCAAGCAGCAATCGCTCGTTTCCTACTGGGCTTCATTGGTGCAGGTTTCGTTGTCGGTATTCGTCTTGTGTCTGAATGGTTCCCACACAACGAACTGGGTACTGCAGAAGGTATTTACGGCGGCTGGGGTAACTTCGGTTCAGCAGCAGCAGCGTTCACACTTCCAACTCTCGCTCTAGCGTTTGGTGGTGAAGACGGCTGGCGTTATGCGGTTGGTATTACTGGCGTAATGAGCTTAGCGTTCTCGTTTATCTTCTACAAAAACGTGTCAGATACACCAAAAGGTTCAACTTACTTCAAGCCTGCTCAAGTAACAGCGATGGAAGTGACATCAAAGGGTGACTTTTTCTTCCTACTTATTATGAAGATCCCTATGTATGCCGCTTTAGCGCTACTGACTTGGAAGCTATCACCAAGCAACATCAACATGTTGTCAGACATGGCGGTTTACTCAGTGTATGCCGGTTTAGCTGCGCTTTACGTGTACGAAGTGTCGCAAGTTTGGAAAGTAAACAAGAACGTATTTAAAGAAGAAGTGCCAGAGATTCACCAGTACAAATTCAAGCAAGTTGCGGTACTTAACGTATTGTACTTCGCGACATTTGGTTCTGAACTGGCTGTGGTTTCTATGCTGCCACTGTTCTTCTCTGAAACCTTTGAATTAACACCGGTTCTTGCAGGTATGGTTGCATCGGCTTATGCCTTTATGAACCTAATGTCTCGCCCAGGTGGTGGTTGGATTTCAGATAAATTCGGTCGTAAACCAACACTGCTTATTCTAACGATTGGCCTTGCGGTGGGTTACTTCGCAATGGGTCAAGTCGACAGCACATGGCCTGTATGGCTAGCAGTTGTCGCGGCGATGGCGTGTTCTTTCTTCGTGCAAGCGGGTGAAGGTGCGGTATTCGCAACGGTTCCTCTAATCAAGCGTCGTATGACAGGTCAAATTGCTGGTATGACGGGTGCTTACGGCAACGTGGGTGCGGTAGTTTACCTAACTGTGTTGTCATTCGTGAGCTACCAAACATTCTTCTTAGTGATTGCTGCAACAGCGGTACTTGGCTTTGTGACTCTGCTGTTCATGGAAGAGCCTAACGGTCAAATCGCCGAAGTAAACGACGACGGCAGTGTCACGCTGATTAATGTTTCAAGCTAGGGTCTGTACTAAGAAGCATTGATATTATTGAATCGGGAGAGGCACCTTAGCGGATACATCAATGCTAGGTGCTTCGTTCAAAGGCTCTAAGTTCACTAGGGCTTTTGTTCTTCCTAGGATGTTCTGTCAAGGAAGCGGGAAGAAGAGCAGTTAAGAAGAAGACAAGTTATGACAATTTCATTCAGCCAAGGGCAAGTCATCACGCCAGAATCCAACAACCAGTTAACGCTTAAGTTTGGTGGTTATTCGAATCAAGGCGTACGTGATGAAAACCAAGATGCCATCATTGTAAAACACCCTAAAACTCGCGCAGAGCAAGAGTTGAAAGGCAGTGTTGCCTGCATTGCAGACGGAGCAAGTTGTAGTGAACACGGCCAGAAAGCCAGTCACACCAGCGTGATGCAGTTTATCGACGACTATTACGCAACCCCCCAAAGCTGGAGCATTCAACGTTCGGCGCAAAAGGTCTTAACGTCCCTCAATTCTTGGCTCTTCAACACGTCTGTTTCTAATATTCATCCCGCACAACAAGTGAACCACAATGCCCTCGTTTCGACGTTCAGCAGCGTGATATTAAAATCAAACACCGCACATATATTCCACGTTGGCGACAGCCGCATTTACTTACTCAGAGATGGAGAATTACGCCAACTGACCCGCGACCACACCCGTAAAAATATGGGACAGAAGCATTATCTTACACGCGCCTTAGGCATGGACAACCAACTCAACGTTGACTATCAAACCCTGCCTATCAAGAAAAACGACTGCTTTATCCTGACATCTGATGGCGTGCACGAGTTTGTATCTCCCAACACCTTCAAAGAACACATCGATAAACCCGGAGCGGATTTCGAATACGCAGCGCAAACCATCTGTAACACCGCTTTAAGCCACAATAGCTCAGACAACGTGAGCTGCTTGATTGTGCAAGTCAGCCATCTGCCTAAACCTTCGCTGATTGAGTTCCATGAGAAGCTGGCTAAACGTGCTATCCCACCCGCTTTAAAGCTCGGGCAAAGTATCGACAACTTTATGGTGCTTGAGGTGCTGTATGCAGGCTCTAGAAGCCATGTGTATCGTGTGATGCAGAAAGAGACACAAACCGAGTTCGTGCTGAAAGTCCCTTCCGTTCAATATCACGATAGCCCTTCGCAACTCAGAGCTTTCTTTAATGAACAATGGGCGGGGATCTTGTTAAAAAACAAGAGAGTAATGAAGGTTTACCCGACGCCAGAGAACTCGCAATTCTTATACCAAATCTGCGAATGGGTAGAAGGTATCACCCTAAGACAATGGATGTACGACAACCCAAAACCGTCACTCAATGAAGTGCGCGACATATTAGAAAAGATCACTCAAGGCATTCGAGTATTACAACGTGCAGACATGGTGCACCGAGACTTAAAGCCCGAGAACATCATGATTCAACGTGATGGTGAGGTAAAAATCATCGACCTTGGTGCGGTATTAGTGAGAGGCCTTGAAGAGGGAGAGCTCACTGACAAGGACGACACACCATTAGGCGCGGTCAATTACATTGCACCCGAGACCATCAAGCACAACAGCGCGGCCACCAGCTCTGATCTGTTCTCTATCGCTGTAATCGGCTATGAGATGCTAACCGGTGAATTACCCTACTCTGAAATGACCGCACAATCGCTTAAGCAATCTCGTCACCATCAATGGGAATACCAACCCATCACACAGAAACGAGCTGACTTACCAAGCTGGGTGGATTTGGTATTACAAAAAGCCTGCGCGGAATCACCAAGCGAACGTCATCAAGTGTTGGGGGATTTTGTCGCTGACCTTTACACACCAAACCAAAGCTTGGTGAAAAGCAAAGCCAAGCAACCTTTGATAAACCGAAACCCGATCCAGTTTTGGAAAGTGTTGGCTTTGTTGCTCGGCATTGTTGCGGTCGTAGAACTGGGGTTATTGTTAAACCCAAGCTAGATACGTTTACGAATTAGCCTAATATAACCGCGTTTAGCCTCGTTTCACTAAGCTTCTTGGCACGAGTTCAATGCCAGCTTGGTAACGCTTAGCCGATGCATTCAGCGCCAAAGCAAAAGCGCTGTCGGCAATTACTTCAAACTGCTGAGGCAGTGAATGGACTTTAAAAGGCAAGAAGTCGAGCAGTCGGTTATCACCAAAGGTTGCCAGTTTTACTTGATTAATCAGCTCTGGCTTTTCAACCATCACATCCAACACACCCTCTAACAAAGTGTAAGACATAGTCACAATCGCATCAGGCACCGTGCCTTTGGCAATCCAACCCTCAAAAATCTCGCGCCCTGATTCTCTATCAAAGTGTTCTCCATAACCCACTACCATCGGCTTGTTTTCTGCTAGCCTTGTTTGTTGAGTATGTGCTTTATTCGCCGCTTCAAAACCCAGCTGACGTTCACGTGAAATGTTCAGGTCAGGTAACGCACCGATCAAGCCAACACTATGAATGCTGTCATCGAGAATCGAGTGGGTCAGTTCAAATGCAGCCTCGAAATCTTCACTGATCACGCAAGCAAAGTGCTCATCGTCTAACGGACGGTCAATCGCAATTACTGGGGTACCTGAGTTTTGCAGTTTCAAGTAGAACTCGTTGGCGTCTGGCATTGAGCTCGCCACCAGCAAAGCATCAATACGACGACTGACCAAAGCTTCAGCGACCTTTCGCTCGGTTTCAGCGTCATCATCTGAACAGCCAATCAAAATCTGATAGCCCACTTTACGTGAGTTCTGCTCTATCAGTTTTGCTAAACGCGCATAACTGCTGTTTTCCAGATCAGGAATAATCAAACCAAATGAACGGCTATTACCAGCACGCAGCGACGAAGCAGCATGGTCTGGTCGGTAGTTATACTCTTCCACAACCGCCATGACTTTCTGCTGAGTCTTTTCACTGATTCTATATTTCTGCGCCTTGCCGTTGATGACATAACTGGCCGTGGTTTTCGATACTCCAGCCAATTTAGCAATTTCATCAAGTGTCATATGGGTGACCTGTATTTTGTGCGTAGGATCATATAACCAATGATCTGATCCTCGGATTAGTTGAATTATATGCTGAATCGATTCAGTATGAAAGCTGAAAGGATTCAGCAAAATCTGAAAAGTGACTTCAATCATCCTTTTGAATGGATTGAGCGTCATTTGTTGTGATTCAACTTCTCGTTATTAAAGAAACTGAAATTACGACACGCAGCAAAACTATTTTGAAAACCAAAATCGGCTTTACTGAATTTTTTTACACCGAATGCTGAACCGATTCAGCTAAAGTAAAACAAAGAGCAAAGCAAAGAGTAAAGTTCACTAATTCTTGCTCTAGACTGAATCGTAGCGATACACAAATTCTCAAGCGATACGCTAAAGAGGCACCATGCTTAAATTATCAAAATCTGACATCACTCTAGGCCAAACTGCCGAAGACAAATTCAAAGCTATCCAAAACATTGCTGGCGACCTGACCGCGAAAGGCTTAGTTGACTCTGGCTACGTTGAAGGAATGCTGAACCGTGAAAACCAGAACTCTACGTTCCTAGGTAACGGCATCGCGATTCCTCACGGAACGACGGATACTCGTGGCCTAGTAAAAGAGACAGGCGTTGCGGTACACCACTTCCCTGAAGGTATTGATTGGGCAGACGGCAACCGTGTTTACGTAGCAATTGGTATTGCAGCGAAATCTGACGAGCACTTAGGCATTCTTAAGCAACTAACAAAGGTTCTAGCGGCAGACGGTGTTGAAGAGAAATTAAAGCAAGCTAAATCAGAAGACGAAATCATCGCCCTACTTAACGGCGAAGTTCAGCTAGAAGCCGACCTAGACGCTTCTTTAGTTCAGCTACTGTTCCCTGCGAGCGACATGATTCAAATGTCTGCCGTTGCGGGTGGCCTACTTAAGAACACAGGTTGCACAGACAACGCATTCGTTGCTGACCTAGTAACAAAAACACCAACTCACCTAGGCCAAGGCCTGTGGTTGTTGGGCAGCGACAAAGGCGTAACACGCACTGGCGTATCTTTCGTTTCAACAGCGAACCATTGTGAATACGAAGGCACACCAGTGAAAGCATTAGTCGCATTCGCAGCTTGTAACAGCGCGCACCAATCTATTCTGGCAAACCTAAGCAAGATGGTTTTCGAAGGTAAACAGCAACAACTGTTAACAGCTGACGCAGCGCAAGTGATTGGCCTTCTGAAAGGTGAAGCGGTTTCTACAGCGTCTCAAGACGATGACAACTGCGCAGTATTCAAAATCAAAAACGCACACGGCCTGCACGCTCGTCCGGGCGCAATGCTAGTCGCTGAAGCGAAGAAGTTTGAATCAACAATCCGCGTGTCAAACCTAGATGGCGACGGAAAAGAAGTGAACGCGAAGAGCTTGATGAAAGTGATCGCTCTTGGCGTTAAACACGGCCACCAGCTTCAGTTTGTTGCTGAAGGTGAAGACGCAGCACAAGCACTTGAATCGATTGGCAAAGCTATCGCTTCAGGCCTTGGCGAAGGTTAAGGAGTCGATATGTCTGATAAACAAATCAAAGCCGTTACTGTAACGCTTAACCCTGCTCTAGACCTGACAGGTGCTATCGACGCACTTAACGTGGGGTCAGTGAGCCTAGTAAACAAAGGCTCTTTGCACGCAGCGGGCAAAGGCGTAAACGTCGCAAAAGTTCTTTCAGAGCTTGGCGCGAAAGTGACCGTAACAGGTTTCCTTGGTCGCAATAACGAAGAAGCGTTCTGCCAACTGTTTGAACAGATGGGCGCAGCTGACCGCTTCATCCGTGTTGATGGCGCAACTCGCATTAACGTGAAATTGGTAGAGAATTCAGGCCAAGTAAGCGACATCAACTTCCCAGGTGTTCCTGTTGATGCTGACGCGATTAAAGCGTTCGAAGAAACCCTATTAGAACTTGCTGAAACGCACGATTATTTCGTCATTGCAGGCAGCTTGCCACAAGGCGTATCACCAGAGCTTTGCGCTTCTTGGGTACAACGCTTGCGTGACCTAGGTAAAAAGGTGCTGTTCGACAGCAGCCGTGACGCACTTAAAGCCGGTATCAATGCACAGCCTTGGTTAATTAAACCAAACGATGAAGAGCTTTCTCAGCTGTTCAATGCAGAACTAACCACACGCGACCAATGCCAACACGCAGGCCAAGCCCTCAGTGAAAAAGGCATCGAGAACATCGTGGTGTCACTTGGCGCTGAAGGCGTGATGTGGCTAAACCAAGGTGAATGGCTACATGCTCAACCGCCGCGCATGCAAGTGGTAAGCACGGTTGGCGCAGGCGACACATTAGTCGCTGGCCTATGTTGGGGTCACATGCAACAGATGCCAAAACCAGAACTTATTAAATTCGCAACCGCCCTATCTGCTCTAGCAGTTTCACAGGTAGGCGTGGGCATCACCAGCCAACAAGAGCTGGATTCAGTACTAAAAAATATCCAATTACAGTCGCTTAGTGCTCCAACTAGCCAGTTAGACACAAGCAAATAGGACAAAAGGTTTATTATGAATATTACCATTATCACAGCTTGCCCTAGTGGCGTAGCAAACAGCATCATCGCCGCAGGCTTGTTAGAGCAAGCGACAAAAGCACTGGGTTGGAACGCCGCTATTGAATGTCAATCAAGCGTGCTACCAGACTCAACCGTATCGCAAGACACTATCGACAGCAGCGACGTTGTGGTTATCGCAGCTAACACCAATGTTGATAAAGTGCGCTTTGTTGGCAAAAAGGTGTACCAAGCGGCTATCTCTGAATGCACTGCTGATGCAAAAGCATTCCTAGAGAAAGCGGTAGCAGAAGCAACAGTATTAGACGCTTCACAAGTTGAAAGCGCTGTTGAAGTGACTGGTACGTCACCTGCTACAGGTAGCAAAAAGATCGTAGCGATTACGGCTTGCCCAACGGGTGTTGCACATACCTTTATGGCCGCTGAAGCGCTTGAAGCTGAAGGCAAACGCCTAGGTCACCAAATCAAAGTAGAAACTCGCGGCTCTGTAGGTGCAAAAAACCAACTGACAGACCAAGAAATCGCAGACGCTGATCTAGTTATCATCGCAGCAGATATCGATGTTCCTCTGGATCGTTTTAACGGCAAAGCGCTATACAAAACCACAACAAGCCCTGCTTTGAAGAAAACAAAGCAAGAGATGGAAAAAGCATTCGCAGAAGCTAAACCATACCAACACACTGCTTCTTCAAATTCAGCACCTGCTGACGAGAAGAAAGGCGTGTACAAGCACCTAATGACGGGTGTTTCTCACATGCTTCCAGTGGTAGTTGCAGGTGGTTTGATCATTGCTCTTTCTTTCGTATTCGGTATCGAAGCGTTTAAAGAAGAAGGCACGCTGGCCGCTGCACTGATGACTATCGGTGGTGGCTCTGCATTCGCTCTGATGATTCCTGTTCTTGCTGGTTTCATTGCATTCTCAATTGCTGACCGTCCGGGTCTGGCTCCAGGTCTAATCGGCGGTATGCTGGCTAGCTCAACGGGCGCAGGTTTCCTAGGTGGTATCGCAGCAGGTTTCATTGCAGGTTACGCAGCGAAATTCATTGCCGACAAGGTTCAACTTCCACAATCCATGGAAGCCCTCAAGCCAATCCTGATCATTCCGTTTATCGCGAGTTTGTTCACTGGTCTTGTGATGGTTTACATCGTGGGTGGCCCTGTTTCTGGCGTGATGAGCGCAATGACAACTTTCCTAAACAACATGGGAACGTCTAATGCGATTCTTCTGGGTGTGATTCTAGGCGCAATGATGTGTTTCGACCTTGGTGGTCCAGTAAACAAAGCAGCTTACACATTCGGTGTTGGTCTATTGGCTTCGCAAACTTACGCACCAATGGCAGCAATCATGGCAGCAGGTATGGTTCCAGCTCTAGGTATGGGCCTTGCGACTTTCCTAGTGAAAGACAAGTTTGAAGCAGGCGAGCGTGAAGCAGGTAAAGCATCATTCGTTCTTGGCCTATGTTTCATCTCTGAAGGTGCAATCCCATTCGCAGCGAAAGATCCAATGCGTGTTATCCCAGCTTGTATGGCAGGTGGTGCACTAACAGGTGCTCTATCAATGATGTTTGGTGCACAGCTAATGGCTCCACACGGCGGTCTATTCGTACTACTGATTCCTGGCGCTATCTCTCCAGTACTTATGTACCTAGTAGCGATTGCAGCAGGTACGCTAGTAACAGGCTTTGGCTACGCAGCACTTAAAAATATGAGCGGCTCTAAAGTAACGGCAGAGGCTTAATCCCCCTACTCTGGTTAACGGTTCAGCCCGATAACCAGAGGCTCTTGATAACCGGTTTCTTGGTAAAACGGCTCCTTAAAACAAAGGCTCCTCATTTGAGGAGCCTTTTTATTGTTCATGTATTTTCCGGTCGGAATGAGTTAAGTGCAATATTGGTATATTTGATTAGCTAGTAAGCGTTTCTTCAAAGACACCCAATTCACGACCAAGCCAGATCGCTCGTACTGTGTGATCCAAAGTTTCTTCACCGCCAGTTACAGGGTGAATAAGCACCGACATATCACCGCGTTCTTGCTCAAGCCATTCAACAATGCCCGACTCTTTGTTCGCAAAGTGAATCTCAAACATTGGCATCTTATGTGGACCAACCAAACGCTGTATTAATGGGAAAACCTCTAATACATCTTTACGTTCCGCTAAAATTTTCTGACGCAGTGTTTCTGCTTGCTCTGCAAATCGCAGAGGGAAATAGATATGACCGTGGTACATGGCACCATCCTTTAGAATTATGATGTGAACAGTTTAACCTGCTTTCTCTAGCAAGGACAGTCAACCAATGGCAGCCGAAGTATTAAACATCATGTAGAAGACTGATCTAGCTGAAATTTCTAGAGCATTCCAACAAAAACGCCACACGTAGTTTCAGTGTGGCGTTTGTTTTTAAGCTATAAAATGCTTTAGCAATAATTAGCGTTAGTAAATTGAATCAACATTCAAAGGACTGTTGTTTGGTTTCTCTAGTTTTAATTGTTCAACCGCACTAAGACCTTTAGAGCTAATTCCGCCACTATAAGACTTCGTGCCATCAGTATTAGTCATGGACGTTTCGCCCACGTTCCAAACTTCAAAGAAGTCACTTAAGTCATAGTTTGAAACATAAGAAGCGCACACCATCATTAGGTCTCCACCAGAAAGCCCAGTCTCGCTAGCACTACAATAGTTCGTATTCGAGTCGCCTTCTCTATCACCTCGAGCTTTACGGTGCATAAGTTTGAACATGTTCCAACCTTCATCTTCACCATACACATCAGATTGGCTTGCGCCGCGTGTATACCAATCATCAATTGCAAAGTTCGATTTTGCCCAGATTTTTAGCTGACCAAACATAACTAATCGTAAACCTGCATCACCATGTGACCACGCATGTTCATTATTAAGCTCTAGCCATTTAGGTGCTTTCTTAATATCCGATTTAATACGATCCATTTCAGGGTTTGCATTGCGCCCCTCTAACTCCTGCATATACAACGCAAGAAGGTTATTGGTCACTTCTGTACTACCAGCCGCAAGGAAAGGAGCTGATGCTAAGTTGTGACCAACTTCATGCCACAACAACCAATCGTTCACAGGGTTGGTTGGAATGTATGTCCGATTTGCGTTAAAGCTTGAATTCATCACTGGGTAGCCAGAGTGAGCAGCGCCAATCGAAATCTGCACGTCATTCACAAAACGATGGCGGAACGCATTCAGTTCTGGATTAGTGAACCTACGGTGTAAACCAGTGCTTTGTTTCTCATCACGCCCGTAGAAGTCACTTGCCGCTTCAGCGAATCGATTCATATCTGTTGCGAATTGGTTCAAATCAGCGGATTCTAGATTCCTGATTGGTGTAGTGTAAATAAATGAACCCGTATCGATTTCTGCAATTGGTGCGTCTGCCGATTGAATAGTGTTAATCCACTGTCCCTCTTTCCACCAAGCCGCTTTTAACGCGCCATCAATGCTAAACGAGACTTCACCAAGCTCTTTTACTTTCGGTTGAATGTAAATAAGGCCACCATATGGAACCTTGAAGGTTAAGTTCGAACCATCGTAGCATAGTTAGTTTGCATACGCGGAGGGCGCTTCAAACTGGTTTCATGATTAGGCTTGCCTGTCAGATCATCCGCCATCATCACAGTGATCGTTGCAGCTACACCATTACTAATCGTCACATCTTGTAACTGAGGAGCCCATAAACCTGTCGATTGATTGTTCCCAGCCGAATACGTGACGCCCTTGCCATCTGTTTGGATAAGAACCGAACTTGACGAAGATGCTCCTGAAGTTCGACCCGGATACATTGTGGTATCAACAACGATTTCATGATCCCAGAATGAGCGCCCCACCATAATACGAGTCAGAGGTTTCTCCATGTAATTTAATGGATAGCTAGGATTCAACTGCCCAGATAACTCACCTTCGCCATGAATCATTCCATTAGCGACTAACGACGCTTTTAGGTCAACAGGACACTGTGCATCCATTGTGTCTGTTTGATGTAAGTCTTCGGTATAACAGTTAAGGAACTGAACAGCCTGCTTGAACCCCAACTCATCTTGTATGTCTGTTTCAAAATGGTATGCGTTGTCATTCCACATCCAAACAGACAGGTTATCAAACGCTTGATTCAATTCGCTGTTAGACAGACGCTTACCTTGAGTACCTTTTGTTCTATAGTAAATTTCATGCTCATAAAGCGCCGTAAAGTTAGTGCCCAAGTTCGCCGCTTTAACCATGCTACCAACAACAGCTTCACTTACTTCATAGCGATCAAAGTCTGCGCGATAATAAGCACCGCGAACAGTAACACCGTCTCCAGAACGAGTCTCAATACAGTTAAATTCATATTCATAATCGTTTGTACAAAGATCAGTTCCAACAAATGCAGATTGCAGTTCTTTGATTGCCGCTTCACGCTCTTCTGCCGATTCAACAAAGATACGTGCGGATTTTGTCTCCATGACTGGTACGCCAGACTCATCAAGCACTGGCTTCCCTTCAGCGTCTAACTTAGTAACCTCATAAGTCGGGATCTCAAACTTAATCTTGGACTCATCTTTGATCCACTCAACCGTACCATCTTGATTTACCGTGAATGGAGGCTCTCCTTGGTTATCTTGAAAACGCTCAAGAACCACTATTTCCTTTTGACTCTTCACGTGAAGATTAGGATACGGCGCTTGGCAATAATAAGAGCTACCGCAGAAAGCTTGGTTTGTCGGGGTAACGTTTTCACCACCAAGAGATACACCTACGGCATCTGCCAAGCGTCCAACAGGTTCAGGATTAGTCGTTTGAATCGCCTCCATAAACAAGATATTGCCACCGTCATTAACATAGTTAATAAGAGCCGTAATATCGTCTTGGTTTAAGTTCGGGTTATCCAAGTCAGCAACAAACTGGTTAGTCATGCCATCTTGAACCAACTTAGGTGGGTATGCCTGAAGGATCAAAATCGGCGTATTACTCGCATCCAAATCATCAAAGTCACCTGAACCACGCTTTTCTACTGACGCAAAACCATACTGAGGACTAACAAAAAACGTGTACTGCTTACCCATTGTGGAGTGGTGATAAGCCGAATAGGCTTGGTCAATATTGGTCACTGCATTCATCCCAGCAATAGGCAAACCATTATTGAACCACTCAAACAAGTTCGAGAAAAACAACCTCATGCTGCCTTGGTCATCATGTAGTAGGTTTTCAAACGTCGAAACAGTGCACTGTTGTTTGTTGCTGTCGATATGTAATGTGCGATTAGCCCAATAATTCTCTGGGCATGACAGAATACTTGGATATAAGCCATTGCCCATGAACACGACCTTACCTTTGCCTATCTCGCCTGCAGTAACGAATGGGAAACCATAAGTCGCGTTGTCTTCAGAGACTAAAGGAATCGGAGGCATCGAGATACTTCGGTGTTGTGCGATGTAAGGTTTGCCTTCACGAGTCCAAGCCTGCTTCTCACCAAAATAAAGCTGACGGTTTTTATCAGTTCTTGGCATCATCACAGGGAATGCTCTGTTCGATATGTTCAGAGCTCGCATACCACGGGTATACCCCGTCGCACCGTAAAAACTACCATTGTCATTGAAAACATGGAATGTGGTGACGTTGTGGAAGATTTGCTGCAGAGACTCCGTAACATACTGACCAGAATCCATAGATAAAACGGCAGGTTGACGAACATAATCCATAAACTGAGGCGTTTGGCGCAGCTGCTCATCGATTACTGCCGTTAACCCTTGGCTAAACTGACCAACAAACTCATTAGGAAGTTCAAAGTCTGTACCCTCTATTAATCCCCCATTTGGCAGAGTTAGGTTGATCAGTTCATTTATAACGTTAGGGTACTTTGAAAAGGTACCTTGGACTTCTTCAGATATCTCATAATGACTTACATGATCAAGCGCGTAGCGCTCTAGTAATGACTGGATATTCGCTTTCTCAACCACATTATTGGTCACATCAGACAATTTATAAGCAATCTGATTACCCGTAATGGAGCCAAACTCAAACGTATCAATACCAAAAACGATTCTGTCGCCCCACAGGTACTCAAAGATTCCCTCTTCATCCGTCACGCCCGTCGCGTTAGCCGAAAAGAAACTGATCCCAGAAATCGCTTTACCATTAGCGTCTGTAAGCTTACTGCGAGTTAACACCTTACCTTCAACACTTGGCTTATAAGCATAGGTAGACTCTGCGTCTGCAGAAACAAAACCAGCGTTAAGGTTATTGTCCGCATTAGGGTCAACCGCAGGAACAACTGTTGTGTCTACGTGTGAACTAGGAGCCTTACCTACTTCATCTGTAGACTCTTCTTCTTTCGATGAAAAGTACGCATCGACAGCATCTTGATCATCAAGCTGCGAGAACACATCCTCAATATCAAAAGCATCCAGCTCTTTTAGACAGATAGCACTTTCAGTCTCACAAACATCAATTGATTCGAGTACCTTGGTAACGTTATCTCCATGTAATTCTGTCAACTCAAATGACGCATGAAGCGCATCATTTGAAATCGTGCTTTCTGTGACTTCAGGGAGAGGAGCAGTGAAATCACCTAAAGTAAGGTGACCCAAGGTACAACTAAAACTCACGCCTTGTTTAACACTGAACGTTCCGTTTTCAAGATGAACGCCGTCACAGTATACATCTCCAGACACAAACGCCCCACTCGACAACAGTGAACCGATGTAAGTTGTTGGGGGGATAATATCTGTTGGTGGAATAATGTCAGTCGGCGGAAGAATATCCGTTGGTGGAACAATATCTGTCGGTGGAACAATATCCGTTGGTGGAATAATGTCTGTTGGAGGAGCCGTATCAGGGCCACCACTATAGCTTAGTGAGTCGTGATTACACCCTAAAAGAGCCGTGGATATGATAGCCAACGCAATTAAGTTTTTTTTCATTGAGCGAAGTTAGTCGTAATTTAAAGTGGACCGTTATCTTATAGATTTACTCCACCTCGATGACTATTGTTTTTTGTCTTAACCACAAAGACCATTACTCATAAGCGATTGAATAAGAAAAATAAAATGATAATTGAGACTCTCATTCCAATTACAAAACCTCTCCCTACCTTAAAACGGAAAAACGCCATATCTCGATTGAGATATGGCGTTTCAATTAGCCATTAACATTAAGACCGATAGGGTATATCTGCCAAAAACACGTTCAAAAAAGAACTAAGGCTTAAGCTTTAAAACTCGGTCAATGTCTTCTGCAGAATGGCGCTCTGGTACTTGCTCCCACTCTTCGCCAAATGAACGATTAACCACTCGGCCGCGTTGGAAACCTTCACGCGCTTCTAGCTGCTTCGCCCAGCGCACAACGTTGGTGTAAGACTCAACTTGTAGAAATTCGGCTGCGTCGTAAATTTTGCCAAGTACTAAGTTACCGTACCAAGGCCAAATCGCGATATCTGCAATAGACAGCTCTTCACCCGCAACGAAAGTGCTGTTAGCAAGTTGCTTGTCTAACACATCTAGTTGACGCTTAGCTTCCATTGCGAAGCGGTTAATTGGGTACTCTTGCTTTTCATCCGCGTAAGCGTAGAAGTGGCCGAAACCACCGCCTAGGAATGGTGCCGAGCCTTGTGCCCAGAACAACCAGTTAATGGTTTGCGTTCTTGCTGCCCCTTTTTTTGGTAAGAAGTGACCAAATTTTTCTGCTAGATGCATCAAGATAGATGCCGATTCGAATACATTCACGTCTTCGTCACCAGACTTGTCGACAAGTGCTGGTATTTTGGAGTTTGGATTCACGCCAACAAAGCCAGAAGAGAACTGATCAGCCTCACCGATGTTGATCAAGTACGCATCATATTCAGCTTCTTTAACACCCGCCGCTAACAACTCTTCCAGCAAGATAGTGACTTTTTGACCGTTAGGTGTGCCAAGAGAATACAATTGAAAAGCATGGTCACCAACAGGAAGCTCTTTATCAAAGCGAGCTCCAGATTCAGGACTATTGATGTTTGCCCACTTGTTACCACCAGCAGTATCGTTAACCCAAACTTTTGGCGGAGTGTATTGTTCTGACATGATATTTCCTTATTAATATAGGGTCTCACAAACTGATATTAGGTCACATGCCTGCGGTTAAAACCCCTGAATACGATTTATTTTCAAACTGTTAAGCATGGCTTATTCCAGAAAGACATAACCCGCTTAAGCGTTAGTGTGTAGAAGGTAAGTCTGTATTCAAACTTCAATCTAATATCGATAAGTCCACTGCATCATTTAGCAATGATTTTACGAACGACATACCGACAGCTTCAAGAAAGCTGTGATAAAATCGGGGTATTACAATTGATAAGGATTTGGCAATGTCTTCTGATTTCACAGGTTCGAGTGCAGCGTATGCTCGCCAAGAGAAAGGCTACCGCGAAAAAGCACTAAAACTGTACCCTTGGGTTTGTGGTAAATGTGCGCGCGAATTTGTTTACTCAAACCTCCGAGAGCTTACCGTTCACCACGTGGATCACGACCATACAAACAACCCTGAAGATGGCAGCAACTGGGAGCTACTGTGCCTGTACTGTCACGATCATGAGCATTCAAAATACACTGACCATGAGCGTTATGGTGTGGATGCAAAAGCGAGTTTAGATGATCATCAGTCAGCGACACACAACCCGTTCGCCGATCTCGCTAAGATGATGAAGAAATAACACACCTTCAGAGTAGTCTTTGGTAGATGGTAACTACTAGATAATAGATACATAACAAGTAACCCCAGTATGTCACCATACTGGGGTTTCTTTTATCTGCCGTCATAACCAAATAATAGAGTTCAGGTAGGCAGGATCAAAAAAGCCTTCCGAAGAAGGCTTTTTAAGAATCAAATCTGTCCCGTCCTGAAATGTGT
>NZ_JBFRKQ010000009.1:0-34537 GCF_041469505.1 Vibrio sp. 10N.286.49.E11 | reverse complement strand
TGAATATTGGTGATTCAATACAACGTTGTCTTTTCTTTCTCGAAGAAAGAATGGTGGCTACTGCGGGATTTGAACCTGCGACCCCATCATTATGAGTGATGTGCTCTAACCAACTGAGCTAAGTAGCCATCTGAGAGCGAGACAATATAATATAATCTTGCTTTCAATGCCATTATCTTTTTAAAGATAATTACACTTTAAATAGTGGCTGGGCTACCTGGATTCGAACCAGGGAATGCCGGCATCAAAAGCCGGTGCCTTACCGCTTGGCGATAGCCCAACAATGATATCTCAAAGACATCTCAATATGGTGCGGTCGGAGAGACTTGAACTCTCACACCTCTCGGCGCCAGAACCTAAATCTGGTGCGTCTACCAATTCCGCCACGACCGCGTTATTTCCTAAAAACTCTTTGTTACTAAAGACAAACTTTAATATCAAATAGAGTGCTTAGGAAATGGTGGCTACTGCGGGATTTGAACCTGCGACCCCATCATTATGAGTGATGTGCTCTAACCAACTGAGCTAAGTAGCCATTTCCATATTGTTGCTCATTTCGAAACGTTGCCGCTTCGCTGTGAACGGGGCGCATTATGCGGAGTTGAGTGAAACCCGTCAACTTTTTTTTTGAATAAATCGCGAATAAACATCTGTTCGGTTTCTTTTTAGGCAAAGAGGCGTATTTGTCGACAAAAAACAGGTCTAAAAGGCGATATATATAGGAAGTTAAGTTTCTGGTGAGGGACAATTTAGAAAGGGGAAAAACAAAAAGGCCAGTGAATTCACTGGCCTTTTTTCTAGATGTTTAATCAGAATTATACATTGAAGCGGAAGTGAACAACGTCACCATCTTTAACGATGTATTCTTTACCTTCAAGGCGCCATTTACCTGCGTCTTTCGCACCGCTCTCACCGTTAAATTCGATGAAGTGATCGAATCCAACAACTTCAGCACGGATGAAACCTTTCTCGAAGTCTGTGTGGATCTTACCCGCTGCTTGTGGCGCAGTTGCACCTACAGGGATTGTCCAAGCACGAACTTCTTTAACACCAGCTGTGAAGTAAGTCTGAAGAGTCAGTAGTTCGTAACCAGAGCGGATCACTCGGTTAAGACCTGGTTCTTCGATACCCATATCCGCAAGGAACTCTTCGCGATCTTCGTCATCAAGCTCAGAAAGCTCTGATTCGATTGCTGCACAAACAGCAACAACAACGTTGTTTTCGTTTTCTGCGTATTCACGAACAGCGTCTAGGTATGGGTTATTTTCAAAACCATCTTCTGCAACGTTTGCGATGTACATTGTTGGCTTAAGCGTTAGGAAGTTTAGGTAGCCGATTGCTGCCGCTTCTTCTTTGCCAAGTTCAACAGTACGTGCCATACCACCTTCAGTTAGAACTGGAAGTAGCTTTTCTAGTACAGTGATTTCGAATTTAGCGTCTTTGTCGCCGCCTTTCGCTTTCTTCGCGTTACGTTGAATTGCACGCTCACAGCTGTCTAAGTCAGCCAGCGCAAGTTCTAGGTTGATCACTTCGATATCTTCAATTGGAGATACTTTGCCAGCAACGTGAACAATGTTTTCATTTTCAAAGCAGCGTACAACGTGACCGATAGCGTCAGTTTCACGGATGTTAGCTAGGAATTTGTTACCAAGACCTTCACCTTTAGATGCGCCAGCAACTAGGCCCGCGATATCTACGAATTCCATTGTCGTTGGAAGGATCTTCTGTGGATTAACAATTTTTGCTAATGCATCTAAGCGTAGATCTGGAACCGGAACGATACCTGTGTTTGGTTCGATCGTACAAAATGGAAAGTTTGCTGCTTCGATGCCTGCTTTAGTCAGTGCGTTAAACAGAGTTGACTTACCAACGTTTGGTAGACCAACGATGCCACATTTAAAACCCATGATATAAACCTTATTCTGCTTTGAACGTATGTAAGCGATTTTGTGCTTTTGGTAGGCCATCTTTTAATAAGATGTCTAGGCTGCGAACCGATTCGTCAACGACGGCCTCGATACACTCTTGCTCTTTTTGAGGAGCTTTGCCTAATACATAACCTGCAACTTTATCTTTGTGTCCTGGATGGCCGATGCCTAATCTAAGACGATAGAATTCTTTATTGTTACCCTGCTTGCTGATGATGTCTTTCAGACCATTATGTCCGCCATGACCACCACCTTTTTTAAACTTTCCAATACCAGGAGGCAGATCTAACTCATCGTGAGCGACCATGATCTCTTCTGGTTTAATTTGGTAGAACTTTGCTAAGGCTGCAACTGCTTTGCCTGACAAGTTCATAAAAGTCGTTGGGATCAGCAAACGAAGATCTTCACCGTGAACCATGATACGACCCGTTAGGCCAAAGAACTTTGGTTCGTTCTTTAGTGTCACGTTATGTACACGCGCTAATTCTTCAACTACCCAAGCGCCCGCGTTGTGGCGAGTTTTGGCGTATTCTGGACCTGGATTAGCCAGTCCAACGAGAAGTTTTATTTGTTGGCTCAAGGTATGGATCTCTCTTGGGATTTCAAAAAGCGCCGTATGATATCACAGTTTATGAAAAAGGTGCGAGCTAGCTGATAGCTGCGCGATTATTCCTGTTTGTGATAACTAGCAGTGCAATATTACTCAGACATAAAAAAAGCACTTCATTGACAGAAGTGCTTAATATCTTTCTCTCGCGTGTTTCTAAAACCAAGCTTTTGTAAAAAAAGCTATTGGGCTTTGATTAGTTGAACATCGCTGAGATTGATTCTTCGTTGCTGATACGACGAATCGCTTCAGCAAGCATGCGAGAAAGGCTAAGTGTTGTCACTTTACCCGTCGCAGCCATCTCTGGAGATAGAGAGATAGAATCCGTTACGATAACTTGGTCTAGAACAGAGTTCTTGATGTTGTTCGCAGCAGTACCAGAGAAAACAGCGTGAGTTGCGTAAGCGAATACACGCTTAGCACCGCGCTCTTTTAGCGCTTCAGCTGCTTTACATAGTGTGCCACCCGTATCGATCATGTCATCAACGATCACACAGTCACGGCCTTCAACATCACCGATTAGGTTCATTACTTCAGAAACGTTAGCACGTGGACGACGCTTATCAACGATAGCGATGTCAACATCACCTAGCGCTTTAGCAGTAGCACGAGCACGTACAACACCACCAAGGTCTGGAGAAACCACAACTGGGTTTTCTAAGCCACGGTTCGCCATGTCTTCTAGAAGAACTGGAGTGCCGAAGATGTTATCAACAGGTACATCGAAGAAGCCTTGGATTTGCTCTGCGTGTAGGTCGATAGTAAGAACGCGGTCAACGCCAACGTTAGAAAGGAAATCTGCAACAACTTTTGCAGTAATTGGCACACGAGCAGAACGTACACGACGATCTTGACGGGCATAACCGAAGTAAGGGATTACAGCAGTAATACGGCCAGCTGAAGCACGGCGCATTGCGTCAATCATTACCACCAATTCCATTAGGTTGTCATTGGTTGGTGCACAAGTTGATTGAATCAGGAATACATCGCTACCACGAACGTTTTCATTGATTTGAACAGCGACTTCGCCATCAGAAAAACGGTCTACAGTAGCATCGCCAAGAGAGATGTATAGACGATCAGCAATACGTTGGGCTAGTTCAGGTGTTGCGTTACCAGCAAATAGCTTCATATCAGGCACGGTGGAAACCTCGGGTTGCGTCCAGTTTTAAATAGATTGTGGGTGGGCTGAGTGGTATTCAGCCAGAGTTTCTTTTAAAGGAGAAATATTTCTTCCTTTCGCTACGAAAGCGGAAACTGTGTCAGGCAGTTGTTCTCGCACCAATTCGGCTTCTTTTTTGCTGTTAAATTCAGCAAAAACGCACGAACCTGTGCCAGTCAATCTCGACGGCGCGTATTGTAGCAGCCATGAAAGTTGCTTATCAACCTCTGGGTACAGCATTCGCACAATTTTTTCGCAATCGTTTACGTATTCTTGCTCTAGAAGCGTTGCTAGCGCTCGCTTTGGCGTGTTTCGAGTTAATTCTGAATGTGTGAATATGTCTACAGTTGCTATGCTCACTTGAGGCTTAACCACAAGGTACCATTTTTCATCCGGATTAGCGGGCTGTAGCTGTTCTCCAACCCCTTCAGCAAAGGCGGCGTGGCCACGAACGAAGACAGGAACGTCAGCACCAAGCTTCAAACCGATCTCGGCGAGTTGATCGTCTGACAGGTTGAGTTGCCATAAATAATTCAGAGCGACCAATACGGTTGCTGCATTTGAAGAGCCTCCGCCAATACCGCCACCCATTGGCAGTACTTTCTTGAGTTCAATATCGGCACCGAAAGAGGTTGAGGTATATTGCTGTAGCGCAGTAGCGGCTTTCCAGATCAGGTTGTCTTCAAGTGCTACCCCAGGAATTGCTGGTGTGATTGTTACCGAGCTAGTTTCTGAGTTTACGGTAACCGTCAGTTCATCACCAAAATCGACAAACTGAAATAAGGTTTGAAGTTCGTGATAGCCATTGTCACGTCGACCTGTGATGTAGAGAAATAAATTCAGTTTAGCCGGAGAAGGCCAATGGGTTGGCGTTGTTATCATTTTTTCAGTGTCCACTTCGAAACTACAATGTTGATTTTGTTATCGTCTTGCTTAAATGACAATCGAGTAGGGAGTGGGATTGTCTCTACCTTAGTGTTGTCTTCATCCGATAGTTGCTTATTCGGCATCTCTGTATTGCGATAGTTAGCAAAACTCAGTGTCCATAGTTGGTTGCTGACTTGTTTGGTGAGAGATTCAAGCGTGTTGGTGGTGTTCAATTGGTAGCTATCGGCTTGGTCTGGAATGCCAAGGAACCATTGTGGTAGATGATCAATAGGGATCTGTAAGCCTGTCAGCTGCTCAACCAAGACTGAAGCACTCGCATGAGTAAATACTTGGTCATCATAGGTCACGACTTTTGCACCCGATGGATCTATGGTTAGGTTCAATGCCGTTTGACCGAGAAAAGTCGTAAGCCTTAATTGACTTTGATTTGGTGAATGCTTCCAAATGAAATTCAGGCTTTGGCGTTGCTCTGGGGAAATGTAAGCGAGCTTGCCTGAGGCTTGATAGTTTTCTATCTGTAAAAGCCGATCTTGATGACTTTGCCATTCAACGCTGGTTGGTTGTTCTGGGATAGACGAGCAACCCACCATAATTATGGCCATAAAAATAAGAGACGTGATTTTGAGAAGTTTGCTCATATTTGCTCACAACTTGTTCAAATTTATCTAAAAAACGCTTCAACTATAGCATTGAATTCACGAAGTCAGGAAAACAAATCCCGCTTGCTCTTTAAATAGAGCCATGCATCAAGTAAAATTCGCCCCTTGTTTCCATTCCCTGATCGAGAACTTCTGATACATGTCTTTGCTTGCCGTAGGTATCAATCACAATACAGCGTCGGTTGAATTGCGAGAAAAAGTCGCTTTTGGTCCAGATAAATTATCTGAGGCACTCAAGCAACTTAACGCAAATGCACACGTAAATGGAAGTGTCATACTTTCTACCTGTAATCGAACTGAATTGTATTGTGACGTCAAAGGCGTGGCAAAAAACAAGCTCATCGATTGGTTGTCCGTTTTCCATCAAGTGAGCCCTGAAGAGCTAAAACCGAGCATTTATGTCCATGAAGAGCAGGCGGCGATTAAACATTTAATGCGCGTAGCTTGTGGCTTGGACTCTTTGGTATTGGGTGAACCACAGATCTTAGGTCAGGTGAAGCAAGCTTATACAGACTCGCGAGAGAACAAATCTGTTGATGCTTCAATGGAAAAGCTGTTCCAGAAATCATTCTCTGTCGCGAAGCGTGTTCGAACTGAAACGGAGATTGGCGGAAGCGCGGTTTCGGTGGCTTACGCAGCTTGTACGTTAGCCAAGCACATTTTTGAGTCGATTGCCGATTCAACCGTGTTATTGGTGGGTGCAGGTGAAACCATTGAGTTGGTGGCTAAGCATCTTTCAGCAAATGGCTGCACCAAGATGATTGTGGCTAACCGAACTCGTGAGCGTGCCTTAGGGCTAGCTCACGAGTTTGGTGCTGAAGTGATCAGCCTTAATGAGATCCCTGATCATCTGCATCGAGCAGATATCGTGATCAGCTCAACCGCAAGTCCGTTACCTATCATTGGTAAAGGCATGGTGGAAACTGCACTGAAAACAAGAAAACATCAACCTATGTTGCTGGTTGATATTGCGGTTCCACGTGATGTGGAATCGCAGGTTGGTGATCTAAATGATGCCTACCTTTATTCGGTTGATGATTTGCAGTCGATTGTTGATGGCAATATCGAACAACGTAAAGTTGAAGCGATTCAAGCTGAAGCGATCGTCAGTGAAGAAAGTGCCGCGTTCATGAGTTGGATGCGCTCTTTACAAGCGGTAGACAGTATTCGAGATTACCGTAAATCGGCTAACGAAATCCGCGAAGAATTATTAAGTAAAAGTTTACAATCGCTTGCCGCTGGCGGTGACCCTGAAAAAGTTTTACTCGAGCTCAGCAATAAGCTCACAAACAAATTGATCCATGCTCCAACGCGCGCACTTCAAAGTGCAGCTGAGCAAGGAGAACCTGCAAAATTAATGGTCATTAGACAGAGTTTGGGCTTAGAAAACCCTCAATAATATTAGACCTCCAACAAGATAAGACATTATGAAAGCCTCGATTCTAGTAAAGCTTGAAACACTTGTTGAACGCTATGAAGAAGTTCAACATCTACTTGGTGATCCAGATGTAATCGGGAATCAAGACAAATTCCGTGCACTTTCGAAAGAATACTCTCAACTTGAAGAAGTGACAGCTTGCTTCCAGTCATACCAGCAAGCGAAAGAAGATCTAGAAGCTGCTGAAGAGATGGCAAACGAAGACGACGCAGAAATGCGTGAAATGGCTCAAGATGAAATCAAAGATGCGAAAGCAGCAATTGAGCGTCTGACTGATGAGCTACAGATTCTTCTTATTCCAAAAGATCCAAACGATGAGCGTAACTGTTTCCTAGAAATCCGCGCAGGTGCGGGTGGTGATGAAGCAGGTATCTTCGCGGGCAACCTGTTCCGTATGTACTCTAAGTTTGCTGAGAAGAAAGGTTGGCGTGTTGAAATCATGAGCAGCAATGCTTCTGAGCAAGGCGGCTACAAAGAGATGATCGCTAAGGTTAGTGGCGACGCTGTTTACGGCACCATGAAGTTTGAGTCAGGCGGTCACCGTGTACAACGTGTACCTGAAACCGAATCTCAAGGCCGTGTTCACACGTCAGCATGTACGGTTGCGGTTATGCCTGAGATCCCAGAAGCGGATCTTCCAGAAATCAAAGCGGGCGACCTTAAAATTGATACTTTCCGTGCATCAGGCGCGGGTGGTCAGCACGTTAACACCACGGATTCAGCAATCCGTATTACTCACTTACCAACGGGTACAGTAGTAGAGTGTCAGGACGAGCGTTCTCAGCATAAAAACAAAGCGAAAGCGATGGCTGTTCTTGCTGCTCGTATTGTTCAAGCAGAAGAAGAGCGCCGCGCGGCAGCGGTTTCTGATACACGTCGTAACCTACTAGGTTCGGGTGACCGTAGTGACCGTATTCGTACGTACAACTACCCACAAGGCCGTGTTTCGGATCACCGTATCAACCTTACAATTTACCGTCTTAACGAAGTACTTGAAGGTGACATGCAAAGCTTGCTTGATCCTGTACTTCAAGAGCACCAAGCCGATCAGCTTGCTGCACTTGCAGAGAACAACTAACCAGTATGCAGTCAGCATATACGGTTGAAAGTGCTTTAAAAGCAGCAATCGTAAAGCTTCAAGAGGGTGATAACACATCACCCTCTATTGATGCCGCGGTACTGCTTTGTCACGCCTTAGATAAACCAAGATCTTACCTACTGACTTGGCCTGAGAAGCATCTCACCTCTGAGCAAGAGTCTGAATTCAATGCCCTTCTAAAACGTCGCTTAACCGGTGAGCCTGTGGCTTACATTATCGGTGAGCGTGAGTTTTGGTCACTGCCGTTAAAAGTTTCCCCTTCTACATTAATCCCACGCCCAGATACCGAGCGTTTGGTTGAAGTAGCGTTGGATAAAACCTTTGGCAAGCAAGGCGCGATTCTCGATTTAGGGACAGGTACAGGTGCTATCGCGTTAGCATTGGCGTCTGAGATGCCGAATCGACAGGTGACGGGTATTGATCTTCGCCCTGAAGCGCAGCAGCTTGCGACAGAGAATGCACAGCGTCTCAACATCACCAATGCGATTTTTTTGCATGGTAGTTGGTTTGAGCCTTTGAGCTCTGAAGGCGTTGTGAAATTCTCTCTGATTGTTTCTAACCCGCCATACATTGAGAAGAATGATCCTCATTTGTCTCAAGGCGATGTGCGTTTTGAGCCGATCACAGCACTGGTTGCTGAAGAGAAAGGGCTTGCAGATATTCGATACATTTCTGAAAACGCACGTGGCTTTTTGGAAAATGAAGGTTGGTTAGCATTTGAACACGGCTATGACCAAGGTTTGGCAGTTCGTGAGATTATGCAGGCGCTCGGTTATCTCGATGTTGTCACAGAGAAAGATTACGGTGGTAATGACCGAGTGACATTGGGTCGTTACTGTTCATAGTTAGTGATTGTTAATCGTCTTGTGAGCAATGGATGATGAACTTGCTAAATTGATACCTTTAACTCGACAATACATTTAACCCGATAATGCATTTAACGCAGAAATACAGAGATTTTATGCAGAACTACAGAGCATTAACGGGTATTGTGAGGCTCGTGTTAACGAAAGCACATATAAAAATATAAAGGAATACCATGTACGAAGGTCTAAAACATTTTCACCTATTAACTATTGCTATAAGTGCGCTACTTCTCTCGATTCGTTTCGCTCTTATGATGGCTAACTCACCTAAGCTTAAGCATCCTTTCTTGCAGCGTTTCCCTCATATCAATGACTCGTTGCTATTGCTATCGGGTATTGGTTTGATTTTCATCACTGGCTTTATTCCATTTACACCAGCAGCACCATGGTTAACCGAAAAACTAACTTGTGTTATGGCTTACATCGCATTAGGTTTCTTTGCGCTTAAGCTAGGTAAAAACAAGCTACTGAGAGTATTCTCTTTCTTTGGTGCGCTAGGCTGGTTAGCGATGGCAGGCAAAATCGCAATGACCAAGACACCAACATTTTTCGGTTAATTATCTCCTTATTTCGGTTAACTATCTATGTACGAATTTTTTGATGAAGACTTTGACCAGCTAGAATTAGCTGAAGGTGCATTGATCTTAAATAAAGCGATTAACCCAGAAACTCAAGACAGTTGGGCAGAGCAAGAGCTGGCGAGATTGTTAAAAGACGCCGAGTTTGCTTTGGTTAATGAAACCGATGAACAGCAGAAGTTTGAATTTTTTATTCGACTATTCTTTTATGAATGGGGCTTTGCTGGCGATAAAGATGCGTATTTCTCTTCGGAAAACGCGTTCATCGATAAAGTGCTTGAGAGAAAGAAAGGCATTCCAGTGAGTCTGGGGGCGATCTTTCTTTTTCTAGGTCGCAAGCTAGGCTTTCCTGTAGAGGGCGTCTCTTTTCCGACTCAATTCTTACTTAAAGTAAGTTGGTACGGGCAAGCTGCGGCCTACATTAACCCTTATAACGGTGAGTACGTTGGCGAACAAACGCTGCGAGCATGGTTAATTGGACATGACGGCCCATTAGCTAAGGTGAAACCTGAGCACCTAGAAGTCGCCGACCACCCAACAATTATTGGTAAGTGGTTAGCCCTGCTCAAGAGTGCACTGCTGCGAGAAGAGCGTTATACGCTTGCATTGAAGTGTACTGACCTTGCTTTGACGTTTGTACCTGATGACCCATATGAAATCCGTGACCGCGGTTTTATCTATCAGCAGCTAGACTGTCACCAAGTAGCCGCAACCGATTATCAATATTTTATCGACCAATGCCCAGATGACCCTGCATCTGAGTTACTGAAATCTCAAGTGAACGTCATGAACGAAAAGACAGTGGTCGTTCACTAATTAATAATTACTTAGAGAGAATATGATGGAACAAAAAACAGTTCACATTGGCGATATGCCAATTGCAAACGACAAGCCATTTACGCTATTTGCAGGCATGAACGTTCTTGAATCTCGCGATCTTGCTATGCAGATCTGTGAGCACTATGTAAAAGTAACCGAAAAGCTAGGCATCCCTTACGTATTTAAGGCGTCTTTTGATAAAGCGAACCGCAGCTCAGTTCATTCATACCGTGGTCCAGGAATGGAAGAAGGTCTTAAAATCTTCCAAGAGCTGAAAGATACTTTCGGCGTGAAGATCATTACTGATATCCACACAGAAGCTCAAGCTCAGCCTGTTGCGGATGTGGTTGATGTAATCCAACTACCTGCATTCCTAGCTCGTCAAACTGATCTTGTTGAAGCAATGGCTAAGACTGGCGCGGTAATCAACGTGAAGAAGCCTCAGTTCATGAGCCCGAATCAAGTTGGCAACATCGTTGATAAGTTCGCTGAGTGCGGTAATGACAACATCATCCTTTGTGAGCGTGGCGCTTGCATGGGTTACGATAACCTTGTTGTGGATATGCTTGGCTTTGGCGTAATGAAGAAGTCTTCAAACGGTAGCCCAATCATCTTCGACGTGACGCACTCTCTACAAATGCGTGACCCATCAGGTGCTGCATCTGGCGGTCGTCGTGAGCAAACGGTTGAACTTGCTAAAGCGGGTCTTGCTACGGGTATTGCGGGTCTGTTCATTGAAGCTCACCCAAACCCAGACCAAGCTCGTTGTGATGGCCCATCTGCGCTACCTCTAGACAAACTAGAGCCGTTCTTGAAGCAGATGAAAGCACTTGATGACCTTATCAAAGGCTTTGAGCATATTGATATTAAATAATTGAGATGGATGTGAAGTAACGGAAACGTTATTTAACAAAGTTGATCTAAGAAAGCCCAGTTCTCTGAATTGGGCTTTTTTTTATCTCGTAAAATCAGCCGAACATAAACCGTTCATTTAAAGAGTTGTTAACATGGCGGGTTATTACCTAAGAAACTCTTATATGAGTGTGAGGTCAGTCCTGTTTGCAGTAAATTGCTGATATTCATCACACTTTGTAAGTAAACGATTGCTTGTGATGCAGGGGAAGTTTGAGTGTAATCTCATAATTTTGTTACACTTAACTGTTGACCTATGCGTGACCAATTCGACATAAATATGAAATCGTCGTGTTACATCTAGAATGTTAATTTAAGATTAGTCATGTTGAAGTCTTATTGTTCGAACTCCAGGAAAGGGGTCGCAATAGATTATAAAAAGCAGTGGATTCCCTAAAAAGTTCAAAGGTATGACAATGAAGCAACGCCTTATTCTAAAGACAGCACTAAGTGCTGCAATTCTAGCTACTCTAGCTGGGTGTGCGTCTCAATCAGCTCATGATTGGAACCAAGACGAAACTTACAAGCTAACGATTCTTCACACAAACGATAACCATGGTCGTTTCTGGCAGAATAAATATGGCGAATACGGCATGTCTGCACGTAAAACGCTAGTTGACCAACTTCGTTCAGAAGTTGAAGCAGAAGGCGGTAGCGTGTTGCTTCTATCTGGCGGTGACATCAACACGGGTGTTCCAGAGTCAGACCTTCAGGACGCAGAACCTGATTTTAAAGGTATGAACAAAATTGGTTACGATGCCATGGCATTGGGTAACCACGAGTTTGATAACTCTTTAGACGTATTACAAAAGCAGATCGACTGGGCTAACTTCCCAATGCTATCTGCAAACATCTACGATAAAGCGACAGGTGAACGTAAGTTCCAAGCTTACGAGATGTTCGAAAAGCAAGGCATCAAGATTGCGGTTATTGGTTTAACAACTGAAGATACCCAAAAGATTGGTAACCCTGAATTTATCGCAGGCATCGACTTCCGTGATCCTAAAGAAGAAGCGAAGAAGCTAATCGCTGAACTTAAAGAAACAGAAAAACCGGATCTAATCTTTGCTGTGACTCATATGGGTCACTACGAAAATGGCCAACGTGGTGTTAATGCTCCGGGTGATGTCGCACTTGCTCGTTACCTAAACGAAGGCGATCTAGACATGATCGTTGGTGGTCACTCTCAAGAGCCTGTATGTATGGAAGGCCCTAACGTTGCGAAGAAAAACTTCAAGCCGGGTGATGAGTGTAAGCCTGACGTACAGAACGGTACTTACATCGTTCAAGCTCACGAGTGGGGCAAGTACGTAGGTCGTGCTGACTACGAATTCCGTAATGGCGAGCTAGAGATGGTGAGCTACGACCTGATTCCAGTTAACCTTAAGAAGAAAGTTAAGATCGACGGTAAGAAGCAACGTGTTCTTATTCAAGATGAAATCGCACAAGACCCAGAGCTACTTGAATTCCTACGTCCTTTCCAAGAGCAAGGTCAGGCACAGCTAGAAGTTCAAATCGCTGAGACAAATGGCAAGCTTGAAGGCGATCGTAACGTCGTTCGTTTCCAACAGACCAACCTAGGTCGTTTGATTGCGACTTCTCACATGGAGCGTGCAAAAGCAGACTTCGCTGTGATGAACTCTGGTGGCGTTCGTGACTCAATTGAAGCCGGTAATGTCACTTACAAAGATGTACTGAAGGTACAGCCTTTTGCAAACATCCTGACTTACACAGACATGACGGGTAAAGAAGTTCTGGATTACCTAAATGTAGTAGCGACTAAACCAATCGATTCTGGTGCTTACGCTCAGTTTGCTGGTATCTCTATGACAGTAGCGAACGGTGAAGTATCGAATGTATTCATCGGTGGCAAACAGCTTCGTCTAGACGAAACTTACCGTTTCACAGTACCAAGCTTTAACGCTGCTGGTGGTGACGGTTACCCTAAACTGTCTGATCACCCAGGTTACGTAAATACTGGTTTTGTTGATGCTGAAGTACTGAAAGAGTACCTAGAAGCAAACAGCCCGGTTGACGTGAACAAGTACGCGCCTTCAGGCCAAATGGTTTACAAGTAATTGAATCCAAGCAATTGTATCAATAGGTGCTAAATTAGATTGACTCTAGCACCATGATAAATTTAACTAAAGCGACGCCTCGGCGTCGCTTTTTGTTTATCTATCGTTTGGATTTGTTATGACCCCAGCAATCAATCTCGCCAAGAAAAAGAAAATCGCTCATAGCGTGCATCAGTACCATCATGATGCCAATAATACGAACTATGGTTTAGAAGCCGTTGAAGCGCTTGGTCAAGATCCCAAACGTGTATTCAAAACGCTGTTGTTCTGCTTGAATGGTGTGGCGAAAGATTTGGCAGTCGCCGTTATTCCTGTCGACCAGAAGCTAAACCTAAAGCTGGCAGCAAAAGCGGCGAAAGGCAAAAAAGCAGAGATGGCTGATCCAGATATTGCTCAGAAAACCACGGGTTATGTCGTGGGGGGAATTAGTCCGCTTGGTCAGAAGAAAGCACTACCTACCTTCGTTCATTCCAGTGCGACAGGTTTTGAAACGATATGTGTGAGTGCAGGTAAGCGTGGGCTAGAGATTGAATTAGACCCAAAAGACTTAACACTGCTGACTCGCGGCCAGTTTGCTGATCTATGTTTATAGATTGTTGTCATGATGATAAAACTATCGAATGACAAACAAAAACGCCCGCTAGACTAATCTAGCGGGCGTTTTTATATCGAGTGTCTCGTCTTACTGATTCAGACTACTTCTTCAGACCTAAAGTACCACCAACACGCTTTGGTGCAGGTTTGTTCGGTCTGTTTGAATCTTGGCTGCGGTTTGCCGGCTTACCGCTTCTACGATCTGTGCGATTGCGATCCGAACGGTTTCTATCTGAATTAGAACGCTCTGAACGAGAGTTCGATTTCCAGTTCTCGGTATTACCACCGCTTTCACCATTTGATGAATTGCGGCCACGCTTTGAGTTAGGTGCATGACGGAATTCATCCGCATTGTTACCGCGGTAAGTGCGAGTACGGTTCTCGTTTTGATTACGGCGCGCTGTTGAAGCTTGGTTCTCTTCACGGCTATCAAAAAGTTTCGCGTCAGTCGCTTTGCGAATGCGTTGACCTTTCGCGTTCATTTTTGACGCATCTTCCGTACTTACTGAGCCTTCACACATCGCTAAAATTTCAGTGATCTCTTCGTCGCTCAGGTAGCGCCATTTGCCGTTAGGAATACCGTCTAGTGAGATATTCATAATACGAACACGGCGTAGCTTAAATACTTCATAACCGAGCGCTTCACACATACGGCGAATTTGGCGGTTAAGGCCTTGTGTTAGCGTAATTCGGAATGAGAACTTAGTCTCTTTCTCTACTTTACATGGCAAAGTGACTGTATCGAGAATGTGAACGCCAGCGCCCATTTGCTTCAAGAATTCCGTCGTAATCGGCTTATCTACACGCACCACGTATTCTTTCTCGTGGTTGTTACCTGCACGTAGGATCTTGTTTACGATGTCGCCGTCATTGGTTAGGAAGATAAGGCCATCAGAAGGCTTATCTAGACGACCAATCGGGAAAATGCGCTTGTGGTGGCCAATAAAGTCGACGATGTTGCCAGGAATATCACGCTCAGTCGTACAGGTGATACCTGTTGGTTTATTGAGAGCAATGTAAATCGGCTTCTCTTTTGAGCGAACAGGCTTATTGTCGATCTCAACATCATCACCTGGCAAGACTTTAGTACCCATTTCAGGGATCTTACCGTTAATAGTAACTCGGCCTGCATCAATCAGTTTATCGGCTTCGCGGCGTGAGCAAAAACCAGTTTCACTGATGTATTTATTAAGGCGTTTAGCTTGGGATTCTTGTGACATGATATTCTCTTAGCGTTTCACAACGGAAATGTAGATAAACAAAAAGCAACCTTTGGATAGTTGCTTTGAGTTGAAATTCGTTAACTGAGGTAATTTTAGCACTTGGTGTGAGTCTAGGCACGAAATATCGATCTTGATGCAAAATCGTTACTAGTCCATTTATCTATCTCAACCTATTAACTGGTGCGTTTTTGATGGCGCTCTCTGTTCTCTAGCTTTTTCTCATTACTCTTTCTGAGCATTACGTAGACTGCGCCCGTACCACCATGAAATTGCTGAGCAGAATGAACACATTGAACGTCGTTGATTTGTGTTAGCCAATTTGCCACGTAGCTTTTCATCATTGCAGGTGGATTCGAACGCTCACCCTTACCATGAACAATGATGACGGTACGAACATCCATTCTTAAACACTGACGCAAAAATGAAAGCACTTCGTTACGTGCGTCTTTCAGTGTTTTCCTATGAAGGTCGAGCTTGGCTTGAATAGGGTATTTTCCTAGGCGCAGCTTTTTGTATACGCCTTCTTGTACACCGTCTTTTTTATAAGCAACAACATCGTCTGGCTTGATCATTGGCGAATAGTCTAATGATAAGTAGTCTTTCTCGTCGTCAGACAGCCACATAGCGGCTTCACGCTTAGCAAGGTGAGATTCGGTGACTCGGTGTACTTTCTGGTGTTCAGCGGTGTCATGGTCGATACGTTTAACATCGCCCATCATTTCTTGGAATAGATCTAAGTCATCATCATGAGACATAGTGTGTATCTCAAGTTGGAGAAGGATAGGGTAAGTATACCTAAGTTGAGGTTAGGTTTAAAAATGAAAAAACCGGAGAAGACAATAAGTCTGCTCCGGTGCAAAGCGTTTTGACATTTACTTATAAAGTAAAAGAATACTTAAAAGTAAATGATTTAGGCAGAGCGATTCTAGTGAGGAGATTTTTCAGTCATAACTTTGTATATGAAGAAGCCTCCATAAAACATCATGAGACCCAGAGCCCCGAAGATTACTATCATTGAAGATAGTCCCACCGCATTACCAAATAGGAGATCTAGCCAAAAGTCCATGTGTATACCTCAAAGTTATATGACATGGCTTAGTGTATTAACAAGCATTATCAATTCACTGATCTGGATCAATCCTGTTTCATAAGTTAAATACTTGTTGGTAACTGTGTGTTTTTCGTCACATCATGTTCGTTGTTGTATGTCTTTTGTTCGAACGATTCAAAATCGCAATAAATATGAGAAAAAGCCCTTGCGGATAAATTCAGAACCCGTATTATACGCTCCATCGACAGGCAATGAGCCAGTTAGATATCTCGGTGAATAGCGCAGCTTGGTAGCGCATCTGGTTTGGGACCAGAGGGTCGGGGGTTCGAATCCCTCTTCACCGACCACATTAAAGAAAGCCGTAGCAGAGATGCTACGGCTTTTTTGTATTTGGGATTTCTACATTCTAACTGCATTGACTGTTTATGGTTGAGGGCAGAGAGTTAGGTCTATTGGACAAACTCATTTGTCGCAACGTTGTTCTTAACCCAGATCAAAGCTTGTAAGCGATTCTTCACCTTGATTTTTTTAAACGTGTTGTGAAGGTGTGCTTTGACCGTATTCTCACTGACATAGAGGGTATCTGCTATCTGAGTGTTAGATGCTCCATCACCGAGTAACTTAATGATCTGCTGCTCGCGTTTGGTCAGCTTGAGGTAATAAGGACTGGTTTTCGCGCACTGCCTCTCTCTGTAGAAGCTAATGTACTGGTAAATGAGCTTTCTACTCATCCACATCTCGCCTTGCAAAATGCAGTTAAAGCCGGCCACGAGCTTTTCAAGCGTGTCCGACGTATAAAAAATGCCGACAAGATACTGCCATTTAAGCATTTCAGAGTGCGGGAAATCGCCTGGTGTATTGAGTAGCACTTCATGGACATCACTTGCTACGTCATCTCTGAGCTCCTGGTATTTCTCAATGTATTGCTTACTCATTGTCGGGAAATCAATAATAATCAGAACTAAGTCATCGTTTTTTAGGGATTTAGCACTGAGCCTTTCCGGTGATATGAGTTTTATGTTCAGGTTAACTTTCTGTTCTATAGACTCTTTTAGTAGTATCGATTGTAAATTGTTCTCCGCAAGTAAAATGGTGTTATGAGCCTCCAGTTTAGCCATGTGGAACTCCTTTTCTTAACTCATTACTTGAACTTTAGGTGTTTTAGTTTAAAGCACGTATTGTTATTTTGCTAATTTTTAAAGCTAATTATTCATCAAATTTATAAAATTAATTTAATAGTATTGTCGAAGGTAAAATAATACTTAAGTAGAAAGAGGGAATTACCGAGATTTATGGTTTTATTTTATTGATTGTACAGTCTTTATGAATTTTCCAGATCCCCTTGTTTGGGTGAAGTTTTATAGTGGCAGGAAACTGATTTATATTAATAATCAACGTTGTAATACCACTATTCGTATTCTGGTTGAAATTAGAGTTGGTGTTCGTACTCAACGTTAATGAAGATGCCACACTGTTATTTATGGTCAGAATAAGACTTTTATTTTTTATCAGGCACTGTACTGAATTTAAATCAGAAGAAAATCCATTAAAATGGAAAGAAATAAATAAAACGGCGATCAACGCCGTTTTAATATATGCACTCTTTATCATATTAATTCTGATAAATTATACCGACATTACCACTTGCGCCATTACCTGAAACGAGAGCAGTATCATAAGAGGTTTGTTCAATCATAAATTGGTTTGAACTGCTGTTTGTTAAGCTAACAATGGCATCTGAATGAGATCCTGTTTGTAACGTGAATACTCGGTTATCGCTACTGCTCACGAGATCGATATCGACATAGTTATCGTCGCCACCACCAACATCGGTGTTGACTATCGTTTGAACATAGTTATTATCGCCGCTGATATCGATGTCTACATCATTATTATCAACACTCGCGTTACTAAACTCGGTATAGGTTGTATTGGAGTTACCAGAGACATTCACATCAGCTTCATTGTAGTCAGCACCACCTAGAGCATTGACGACAGAGATGTTCTCGTTACCCACTTGTGTAACTCGTAAATCATTGCTTCGACCATAAGGTTGAACTGTAATTTGGGCTTGGTTACTAACACCATCTTGATCAACCCAGGCGTTGTTGTTTACATAGCGTAACTTAACGTGAGCTTCATTGAGATTGCCATCTTGTTGAACCACTACGTCAGAGTTATAGCTAGCATGTGTGTCAACTAGTGCAACATGCCCATAAGTAACACCAGACGTGTTCTGGTTAATGGTGACATTGGCATTAGCGCCACTACCCATTTGCCAAACGGCAGTATTATCCATCGCTAAAGGTTGAATACCGGCTACTGTCGATGATATGCCAAGATCGGTTGTTCCTTCTATTGTCCCCAACGCTGGCTCAGAGGCTGGAAAAGGAGCAGGTAAATTATCTGCGTATGCTGCATTAAAGCCCAGAATAGCACCGACTATAATTCCAATTTGTGTAACTTTCATAAGTTGTATCCTTATACATTTCCATGTCGACTATGTTGTTACTTCATCGAGAAGCAACGGTGAATCAAGCTTTCCATACTGCGCGCTAATTGGCTTGATTGATGTGAATTCTCATTGAGCTAGACGCTTTCACTAAAGCAAAGTCGTTGCCGTCTTGAGAAATTCCTAAATTACTTCTTCCAGAACCAACCAAATAAGCAGTATTGCCATTGCCTTTTTGGTCAATGCTCAGCTGACTACTCTGTCTTGAGAAGTTAGCTTGTCCGATAACTGCTAAATTGTTATTCCCGTCTTGGGAAATAAGCGCTTCAGAATTTACTCCGAGTTGCCCAATTGCGGCATCGTTATTTGAACCATTCTGGTCTATTAAGGCGGTATTATTGCGCCCTGTTTGACCAATGTATGCGGAGTTAGAACTTCCGCTTTGCGTTATCTTCGCTCTGTTGTTCGCGGTAATACCAGGACTGCGTTGCTTTATTATTGCTATTGAATCAGTAGCATTAGATATATTTAATTCTGAATAATTATCTAAATCTCCAGAAGAGAAGCTTTCTAAATAATTATAATCATTGACTATATCTTGATTAACATTATGTAAAAAATCCCCTTCTATATCTGACGCGATAGCATTATTAAAACCTCCTGATAAAAAATATAAACAAGTTAAGCTGATAAGTGATGCTTTCCCAATTACCATCATCTTTACCTTAAAGTGTTCGTGATTATGATCCCTACGAAAATAAACTGCGTAGGGAATGAGTGAACCTTTGTCTTATCGAAATCCTAGGCCTTGAATTTACGAACAGCTATAAACTTAAAGTTGAAAATATTTAGTTGTTCATATGAAATTTAATTAGTATTTGACCGAATCCTACCAACCTTAGTTAATCAATTCCCTTCAGTAATTAATTCGAAAGTTTATATATGCCACTGTAAGCATGAATTACGCTTTATTCAGTTTCAACGAATCACATTCTCATTTTGTAAATAGACTTTGAATGGGAGCACATATGAAAATCAAGCTGCTTACAATAACTCTGCTTTCCTTTGCTCTTCATGCAGAAGAAAAGAGTCATGGTCTTGAAAATGCTGCTCCTTTAGAAAATGGACAAAAACTTGAGGACTCGACAAATAATCTTAAGGAAAAATTCAATGACTTCAGTGAAGTCGATGGAATCATTGTGGACAGAACCATTACGCGGTTGGGAGAGGATTTCTATTTTTTCTTCTCGCAATCGCTCAATGATAGTTATCCCGACCTTAAGGAAAATTTGACGGTAAAAGAAAGGCCAACGGCGTTATCAGGAAGCATCATAGAGGTTCAACACTCTAGAAAACCGATCTTCCGTACGGCGTTGTCCCCTGGTCGTAGACAAGCGAAAGAACGCGCTGCCGATGCAACACGAGTGGTTGGGAATTACATCATCCGATGGCAAGCGGAACGGATCTTTCAGGACACTTACGATCTAGACCATGATGAATTTTAAGGAGCCAAGGATGTCGATATTTTTCAGAAAGGCCGCGCTCATTGCGCTGATAGTTTCGCCTTCGGTTTACTCAAGCGAATTAGTTTATACGCCCGTAAATCCAAGTTTTGGCGGAAACGCTTTAAACAGTTCTCACCTTTTTAATCACGCTAATGCTATCAATGATTATGAAGACCCAAGTGCAAGGGATATCTTTGATGAGCAAGAATCAGCCTTAGATCGTTTAGCGTCTAGTTTAGAGTCTCGTTTGATAAGCCAGTTGCTTGCTGATGTAGGTAACGGAAATACAGGGCAGTTAGAAACAGATGACTTTTTCCTCAATATTGTTGACGACTCCGGGACTTTGTTGGTTCAAATCGTCGATAAAGAGACTGGGGAATCGACAGAAATCAGTGTCTCTGGATTAAACCCCGACCTCTAATCACAAGGATTGTGTTATGAAATCGATCATTATCGTCTTCTTGACCTTTGTGTTGGGAGGGTGCACTTACTCTATGCAAATTCCAGAGACTTCTGAAACGCCAAAGTTGATGCCGAGAGGATCGACTTATACGGACCTGATCTCATTACCTCAGCCTCGCGGTAAAATACTTGTTTCGGTTTATGATTTTAGAGATCAAACGGGACAGTATAAACCTCAGCCAAACAGTAACTTTTCGACAGCGGTACCACAGGGTGGAACGTCTTTACTGACCACGGCATTGATAGATTCCCAGTGGTTTGTTCCTCTAGAGCGTGAAGGGCTCCAGAACTTGTTGACGGAACGTAAGATCATTCGTGCTGCTCAGAAAAAAGACAAGGTAGTGAACAATCACGGAGCCGACTTAACATCGTTGAGCTCTGCGAATATCGTTATTGAAGGCGGTATTGTTGCTTATGACTCTAATATTGTTACAGGTGGGGCTGGTGCGAAGTATCTTGGCATTGGTGGCTCAGGGCAGTATAGAACCGATCAAGTGACAGTTAACTTAAGAGCCGTTGATGTAAGAACAGGGCAAGTTCTGTTGAGTGTGACTACGACAAAAACCATTTCATCACATGAGATAGGATTCGGCGCATTCAGGTTTGTTGACTACAAAGAACTATTGGAAGTTGAAATGGGCTATAGCCAAAATGAACCGGTCAATATTGCTGTGATGTCTGCTATTGATGCCGCGGTGATTCATTTGATTGTGAAAGGAATGAAGCGTGGAATGTGGTCGCCGGGCGATCCGAATGCATTAGAAAATCCGATTATCGCACGTTATTCCGAAGCGAGTACAGACATACTTTAAGCTACCGAGTAAGCAGCAAAATAGGGCTATGCGGAAAACGGACCTTTCCCTTAGCCCTGTTTTTTTCTTCAAGCAACTCAATGATCAATTCACATCACACGTAATATCTTTTATCGGTGTTTCCGAGGTAACAAAACAAACATACGCTTCCGCTGGCTTATTCGGGCCTATTCGAATGTAACCTGCCTTTATTTCATCTTCATCAAACGTCACCGAGTGAGAGCTTCCCGTTTGGTTGTCGTAAAAGTTTGCTTCAAAATTGTTGTTCATTTGGCTTGCGATACGGTTTCGTGTTGTAGATGTTGTGAACGTAATATTGGCGCAGCGCATCGGTGGTTTCTCTGTAATCAAAAACTGTCCGCTTTCTTTATCTAATACACCGCCTTTGGTATCCGGTTGTATGTCTATCGCCTGAAACTGTTCGATGGTGCATGTTTCTTTGGCTGAGGCTATTGAGGGCATCAGCATCGTGAGGGCTAAAGGGAAAGCAAAAAGTACTGGTTTCATTAGAACAACGCCATAGGTAAAAAGAGCGAAAGATAATAGCACTGCAATGGTGCTATTAAATGTAAAGATTCTGTTATTAAGGAAATGCTTTTATAACGAAAACAAAATGAGGTTGAGCATCGTTAGCTTTTTTAGCTAGTCTCAAATTGACATTGGGCTGATTGGCTTTGTGATTGCTGAATGACACTGAAGCCTTTCTTTTCTAATAACTGTATAAGGTTACCTTCTCCAATTAGGTGCAAGGTACCAACTACTATCATGTAGTTCCCTTTAGTCTTAAGCTTCCAATCATTGGAGGATAGTTTGTTTGCCCAGTCTATGTTGCGATCGGTTAAGAATGCTTTCTCAAGTTCAGGCGATATCTCTGACAGTTCTGAGAAGGCTTCCAGCTTCGCTAAATCACCCGCTTTCCAGCTTTCAATCAGGCAATGAACCACGCGATCAGTTTGGTCAAATTCTTCAAGGCTACTGACTAACCACTCTTTACCGTCGTCCTTTTGTTTTGTCATCAGGTCTATTTGGAATTGCAGAGGCTCCAAACTGATAACCGGAACATCTTGGGTAGTCGCTTTGTTCGCTAGCGTCGCATCAACGCCGCTGGCGGAGCCATAACCAAGGTTTTTTAACTGCTGCATTTGTATGGAGAGAGAAGTTGCCCAAGGCGGTGAGCGAAGCAGTTGTTGCGTCGGCATGCCCAATGATTTTGATATGTCGGTTAATAATTGCAGCTGTTCTGTATTGAGTACATCGGCAGTCGTGAGTTTGTTGCGGGGATATACAACGCCATCAGACTTTCTGATATCCGTTTCGATAATTAAGCCATCACTGTTTTTTAGCGCGTCGGTGATCGCCGAAGGAAGGGGGTACATACTCTCGTCTCCAACGTGCACTGAACCTAAGATAGTGAGTGTCAGATTATCCTTTTGTGCTTGCCAATAAAGGGGCTCGGCGACCGCTTGCCTAGCTGAAAAAGCGAGAACGAATAAAACCATGTAGAAGAATGGGCGCAAAGGGAGCTCCTTTAGGAAGTATTAAACTCGTCAAAATCGATTTTGACGTTGTTTTTTAACGGTTTTTTTTGAGAACGATGTCACGTTGTTTGTACGAAAAGTATAACAACACCAAAAAACTCTTAAACCTTTCTCAGTAACAACGACACGATTTTATGAAATCGGTAAAAAAGATTGTGATTCATTTCTCAAATTTTACGTCAAAATTAAAATGACGGAAGTGCCGTTGCTTGTAACTTGATGATTTTATTTAAATTAAATTTATAAAAATTTTTGAGATTTGAAGCCGATCACTTTATTAGCTCGATTTAATTCACGGTAAAAAATAAGCCCATATAGTTTATCTAACTTTCGAAGCGCTCCATTTTGCTTCTTACTCAATTTTTAATTTATGGGTGAATACGATGTTGAAGAGAAACTTACTATCTGTAGCGGTATTGGCTGGCCTAACAGGTTGTGCAGTAACGCAAGCACCAGAACAAAAAGTAGTGAATGCACTGGCTGATAATCTTGATGTTCAGTACGAAATTCTAACTAATCATGGTGCGAATGAAGGCTTGGCTTGTCAGGACCTAGGTGCTGAATGGGCGTCATGTAATAAAGTGAACATGACGCTAACCAATGACGGTGAAGCGATTGACTCTAAAGATTGGAGCATCTACTTCCACAGTATTCGTCTTATTTTAGATGTTGATAATGAGCAATTTAAGATCACTCGCGTTACTGGTGATCTTCACAAGCTAGAACCTACTGAAAAATTTGACGGCTTTGCGGCTGGTGAAGAAGTGGTTCTTCCGTTAACGAGTGAATACTGGCAACTGTTTGAAACTGACTTTATGCCAGGTGCATTCGTGACGGCGCCAAACGCAGAACCTAAGATGATTGCATCATTGAATACAGAAGATGTTGCATCGTTCGTAACTGGTCTAGAGGGTAATAACCTTAAGCGTACGCCTGATGATAATAACGTAATGGCGACAGCGGTGACGCGTTTTGAAAAGAATGCTGATCTAGCAACGCAAGACGTATCAACTACTTTACTACCAACGCCAATGTCGGTAGAAGCCGGTGAAGGTTCAGTTAGCATTGCTGGTGGTATTGCCCTACCTAAAGACGCATTCGACGCTGAGCAATTCGCAGCAATTGAAGAACGTGCAGATGTGGTAAACGTAGATGTGAGTGGCGACCTACCTGTGAGTGTCGCTGTTGTTCCTACTCAGTTTACGGGTGATTTAGCGAAATCTGGCGCTTATGAACTAAGCATCTCGGAAGAGGGGATTGCAATTAAAGCGTTTGATAAAACGGGTGCTTTCTACGCAGTTCAGTCTATTTTTGGCCTAATAGATAGTCAGAACGCTGAATCATTACCACAACTGTCAATTAAAGATGCGCCGCGCTTTGATTATCGTGGTGTGATGGTGGACGTTGCTCGAAACTTCCACTCAAAAGATGCCATCCTAGCAACGCTAGATCAAATGGCGGCATACAAGATGAATAAACTGCACCTTCACCTAACGGATGATGAAGGTTGGCGTTTAGAAATTCCAGGTTTACCAGAGCTAACGGATGTAGGGTCTAATCGTTGTTTTGATTTGGATGAACAAAGCTGCTTACTGCCTCAGCTAGGTTCTGGTACAACAACAGACAACTTTGGCTCTGGTTTCTTTAGTAAAGCGGATTACGTCGAGATCCTAAGCTACGCTAAAGCGCGCAGCATCGAAGTTATCCCTGAAATTGATATGCCAGCACACGCTCGTTCAGCTGTGGTATCAATGGAAGCGCGTTACACTCGTCTCATGGCGGAAGGCAAAGAAGCAGAAGCGAACGAATACCGCTTGATGGATCCGCAAGATACATCGAATGTAACCACGGTTCAGTTCTACGATAAGCAAAGCTTCATTAACCCATGTATGGAGTCATCAACTCACTTCGTCGATAAAGTAATCTCTGAAGTGGCGGCAATGCACCAAGAAGCGGGCGTACCGCTAACGACTTGGCACTTCGGCGGCGATGAAGCGAAAAACATCAAGTTAGGCGCAGGCTTACAAGATATTAATGCAGAAGATAAAGTGGCTTGGAAAGGCAACATCGATTTGTCTAAGCAAGATAAGCCGTTCCAACAATCACCACAATGTCAGTCATTGATCGCTGATGGTACTGTAAGCGATTTCGGTCATCTACCAAGCCACTTCGCAGAACAGGTTTCTAAGATTGTTGCTGAGAAGGGTATTCCCCACTTCCAAGCATGGCAAGATGGTCTGAAATACAGCGAAGGCGAGGAAGCATTTGCGACCGAAAGTACACGCGTGAACTTCTGGGACGTTCTTTACTGGGGCGGAACTTCATCAGTATACGATTGGTCAGCAAAAGGGTATGACGTGATTGTCTCTAACCCAGACTACGTATACATGGATATGCCATACGAAGTTGATGCAGCTGAGCGTGGTTACTACTGGGCAACACGTGCAACCGATACTCGTAAGATGTTTGGCTTCGCACCAGAAAACATGCCACAAAACGCAGAAACATCATTAGACCGTGATGGCAATGGTTTTACTGGTAAAGGTGAGGTTGAAGCGAAACCTTTCTACGGTCTGTCAGCTCAACTTTGGTCAGAAACAGTACGTACTGACGAGCAGTATGAATACATGGTGTTCCCTCGCGTATTGGCAGCAGCAGAGCGCGCATGGCACCGAGCAGATTGGGAAAACGACTACAAGGTTGGTGTTGAATACTCTCAAGAAACTAACTTAGTGAATAAGCAAGCGTTGAACAGCGACTTTAATCGCTTCGCGAATATTCTTGGTCAACGTGAGCTAGCTAAGCTAGAAAAAGCGGGTATTGATTACCGACTACCAGTTCCAGGTGCGAAGGTTGTTGACGGTAAGCTAGCGATGAACGTTCAATTCCCAGGTGTAGAGCTGCAATACTCTGCTGATGGCGAAAACTGGCTAACATACGATGAGCAACAACGTCCATCAGTTTCTGGTGAGACTTACATCCGCTCTATTTCAGAAAGTGGTGAGAAAGTAAGTCGAGTGACCTCAGTTAAATAATCGATAAGCACTATTAGTAGAAGAGCTCCTGACCTTTATCTTATTCAAGATAAAACGGGAGCTCTTTTTGTTTACTGCGAATTAGGTGCATATCCAAAACTGAAACATATAGAAATCGCCTTTGGTAATATCATCAACAATGCACATAAGGTGACTTTAATCCCAAAAGTGACGCGCTTCTCATTATTCTCTTCAAAAAATAAGCCCCCTGTAAAAAACTCTAAATCAGATGTGATTCAACTATCTAGATCTAATTTTTCTTCGTGAAATAACGTGATCCCGATCTGTATATTTTTCCATCTTAAGTTTTTTATCAATTTTTATGTTTTTAAGTTGTTGATTTTAAAGTTTTAAATAACTTGTCTTTTTTTGATAGTGAGAGGGATCACTCTGCTGTCCCTTTTATTTTTAAACGCGAATTAATTCGAGCAACATAGATTTCATGCCAGGGAGGCTACCAACTACTCAAGCGGTGAAGGTGAATGATGTACCGAAGATGTGCCGCTGAAAAAATTAAACTAAGGCAGTTTACTATGAAAAAAATTATCGCTCTAAGTGCTCTTTCTCTTGCTTTCGCTTCTAGTGCTTTTGCTGGTTCTTCTTACGTAACGGGTAACATCCAAATTCATGACGATGGCCGTATCCACGGTTCTGACATGACTTCTACGCTAGAAGCTGGTCACACGTTTGATAACTCTCTAGGCGGTTTCACGGTTTATTCTGAGTTTGATGGTATCCAACTGGGCAAACTTGAATCTGAAAATGGCGGTGCAGGTAATACTACTCCAGGCATCACTGTAGGTGGTGAGCAATCTTTCAACATCACTGACAACCTATGGGTTGCTGCGGGTTACCAACACCTATTCTCTGCGGGTGAAAGCATTCAGTTCCGTCCATTAGTTAAGATCGGTTACAACTTCGACAACGGTATCTCTATTAGCAACCGTACTCGTGCACACATTGATGATACTTCTGCTAACGCTGACACAGACTACCGCATGGATAACCGCATTGCTTACACAGTGAATGCTGACCTAGCGCTTAGCTACAACAACGTATACATGATTGATGCTGAAGCGATGGACCACGAGTTACGTGCAACATGGACTCGTCAAGGTGTTCAACCTTACTTTGAATTCCGTAGCCAAGCTAACGGTGTAGATTTCGCAAACGGCGATTCTAAGCAGAACAACGCATTCGTATTCGGTGCTTCTTACGGCTTCTAAGCTGATTCGCTTGGTTGCTTAGTCTATTAGATTATTAGCCGAGTGAGCTTCTTCGCTAAATAGCTTTTTGCTAAATAGCTTGCTAGCTAATTAGCGAGGGGAACATAGCGGTACTAACAGCCCGGTTGGTGCCGCGACAAGATTTGCTTTACTGTCCAAAAGCAAAGAGCCTAGCAAGTAAACCACAGTCTTGGGTTTACTGAATGCTAGGCTCTATTTTTATGACTTCTTTTTATTGCTGTGTGTTGGTCTGTTTAGGTTCTATTTCCCGTTGTAGTGACGGTATTCAAACACCTGACCTTTTTCATTAAACGCATACACAGAATACTCGTCTTTCTTATCGCCATATTCCATGCCTGGCGAACCCATTGGCATACCCGGAACCGCTAAACCAATCGCATTACGTGGTGGGTTTTCTAGAAAGGCTTTAATGTCATCTGCTGGAATGTGTCCTTCAAATACGTAACCGTCGATCTCGGCAGTGTGGCAAGAGGCTAACTCCTGTGTTACCCCTAGCTTCTGCTTGATTGGGTTCATATCATCGTGGAGCTTCTCAGTAACATCGAACCCAGCATCTCGCATATGTTCAGTCCATTCTGTGCAGCAGCCGCAGTATGGAGATTTGTGGTTTAGAACATCAGTAGCTAAAGCTTGTCCTGAGATTGCAGCGAGTGCAGTAAGAGTCATAATTTTACGAATCATGGTTAACCTCATGAATATGGTTTTTATTAATATTAGAATGAGTTGGTTTGAACAATCTCAGCCTGTTGGCATTGCTTACTACCGTAATTGACGACATCGCCATCGCTGCCCCTGCAACTACTGGACTAAGCAGAAATCCAAAAAATGGGTAAAGCACACCGGCCGCGATAGGAATACCAAGCGAGTTGTAGATGAAGGCACCAAACAGGTTTTGCTTCATGTTTCTCACAGTCGCTTGAGATAGCTCGATCGCGTTGCTTACTGATAATGGCGATGAGTTGAGTAGCGTCATTTGCGCACTTTCAATCGCAACATCACTGCCACTGCCCATTGCGATACCTATGTCGGCCTGAGCAAGCGCTGGTGCATCGTTAATGCCATCTCCAACCATAGCCACACTCTTATATTGTTGTTGCAGCTGAACAATGTGTTGAGCTTTCTGCTCTGGAAGCACTTCCGAGATAACCTCGTCGATACCGACGCTTTTACCTATTGCTTGAGCCACAGAGTCGTTGTCGCCTGTTAATAGCACAGTGTGAATTCCGGCGGATTTTAGTTGAGCTATCGCCTGTTTGCTATCTATTTTTAACGCGTCTGAAATGCCCAATATGCCTTCCAGTTTTTGGTCAATCACTATGAAAATAGGTGTCCACGCTTGCGAGTGGCAAAGCTCGATGAAATCCGCGCCAACCTCTGTATTGATACCTAATTGGGTGAGGTACTTAAGCGAGCCAACTTGCACGTTCTTGCCGTTAATTGTTGCTTGAACCCCAAGCCCTCGTTGGTTTTCAAATTCGCTATGTGGGAGTACTGAAACGTCCAAGCTCTCTGCATATTGGCACACGGCTTTGGCGAGTGGGTGCTCAGATCCCACTTCTACCGAATAAGCATAAGCCAGTAACTCTTGCTCCGTTAGATTAGCGTAAAAGGCCTGTTGAACGGTTGGTTTGCCTTGGGTCAACGTACCTGTTTTATCAAACACAACAGCATCGATCTTGCTTGCAGACTGCAATACATCCGCATCTTTAATAAGAACACCAAACTCAGCGGCTTTGCCAACGCCGACAGTAATTGAAAGTGGTGTCGCAAGGCCTAAGGCACATGGACAAGCGATGATCAGCACTGTGGTTGATACCACTAACATGTAACTGGCGCTTGGTTGTGGGCCAACAAAAAACCAAACTAAGGCGGCAGCAACTGCGATCGCAACCACAACTGGAACGAAAACGGCAGAGATAGAGTCGGCAAGCTTAGCAATCGCAGGCTTGCTGCTTTGCGCTTGGCGAACCATTTGAATGATTCGAGCCAGCATAGTGCTTGAGCCAATTCCCGTCGCTTCAATGATCAGGCTGCCATCACCATTAATGGTTCCTGCTGAAACGCCATCATTAATCGATTTAACGTTGGGCAGTGGTTCGCCAGTCAGCATCGATTCATCGATATAAGATTCACCTGAGACTACGACACCATCAACCGGTACTTTTTCTCCGGGTTTTACTCGAACTTGCATGCCAACTTGGATGGCCTCTACGGCGATGGTTTGCTCTTTACCATCGACGATAACCACCGCTTTTTGAGGCTGTAAGTTTATCAGCGCCTGTAAAGACTTAGTGGTGCGTGCTTTGGCTTTGGCTTCAATGTAGTGACCTAAAGAAATAAGGCCAACAATCATCGCACTTGCTTCAAAATAGACATGACGAGAAGCTTCAGGGAACCACGATGGAATGAGCACAACCAACATTGAGTAGAACCATGCTGCGCCTGTACCCAAAGCTACTAGCGTGTCCATGGTCGCGCGTTTATGCATCAAGGATTGCCAAGCATTGGTGAAGAAGCTGCGTCCAGAAGTGGCTAACAACACTAAACAAACCACACCAATGAATCCCCAAGCCAGTTGGTCGTTAAATGTAGTAATGGTCATGCTGCCGCCGAACACGCCCCATGCCATTAGCGGTGCCCCAAGCAGTAGCGCACTCACTGAATTTTTTAGGAAGGCCTGTTGAGTGCGAAGTTGTTGCTCTTGCTGTTTTTGTTGTTGTGTTGCCGCATCATCAACAAACTCGGCGCCATACCCCGCAGCTTTGACTGATTCGATGAGCTTGTTTTCAATGAGATCACGTGTTTTGGAGGTGAAAACCAAGGCAGTTTGTTCGGCAAGGTTGATCTGAGCTTGGTCGACAAACTCATTCTTTTTCAGTGCTTTCTCTACCGAAGAGACACAACTCGCACAAGTCATCCCTTCAAGAACAAGGTGATAGGTATATTGGCTAGCTGCGGTTTTATCTTCACTCTTTTTATCTGCTTGTTCGTCTTCTAAATCTGAACTCGATGAAAGGTCATTCGTTTCTGAGTAGGGAGCTGCGTGGTAACCCAGGCTTTCGACCAGCTTAATAAGCTCGGATTCTGAAAGTAGAGTCACCAACGACAATTCATCTTTGGTGACTTCTAGATTTGAGGCTTGCTCGGTTTGTTGAAGCGCTTGAGTCAGTTTGTTCACGCACTTACCACAGCTGAGCCCTGATAATGAAAGGTGCAGCGAATTACCCATTGAATAACCAAGGGTTGCTAACTGTTCATTAAGCTCAACATAACTAAAAGGCGTCGAAATATCGATGTACGTCGGCGATATGTCATTGATCGTCGTATTGTCGAGATCATCAAACAGTGTGCGAACTTTCTTCGCGCAACCCATGCAATTTAGGCCGTTGAGCGCCGTTGTGTAGTAGTTCATATCGATACTCCAATTCTCATCTACGCCTAACATAAACCTTCCCGTAAGGGTAAGGTCAAACATAAATTCAAGAATTTGATCTTGGTGGAGTGCTAGCTGGTGGTTTCAGTTTGGAATGGAAGAGGGAAATTAAGAATGTGCGGCTATAATCTACTTGCTAAGACTATCTATTTACGACTTTAAGGGCGTAATTGGCCTTTCAATAACGGCTTTCGTACAACAACAGCGCATTAATCATTCACTACTGATTGTAGATTTAAGCGGTGGTGATAAAATAGCGCCCAAAATTTAGTGATGTTTGACTATTGCAGGCCTTGTAATGGCGAGCACTAAAAGAATCACCTACATAATCAAGGTATTTAAATGACGGTTAAAACTCGTTTTGCTCCTAGCCCAACTGGCTATCTTCACGTTGGTGGTGCACGTACTGCACTTTACTCTTGGCTATTCGCTAAGAACCAAGGTGGTGAATTCGTTCTACGTATCGAAGACACGGACCTTGAGCGTAACTCTCAAGAAGCGGTTGATGCAATTCTAGAAGGCATGCAATGGATGGGTATGGAATGGGATGAAGGTCCTTACTACCAATCTAAGCGTTTTGACCGTTACAACGAAATGGTTGATAAGCTACTTGCTGAAGACAAAGCATTCAAATGCTACGCGTCTAAAGAACTGCTTGATGAAATTCGTGCAGAGCAAGAAGAAAACAAAGAAATGGCTCGCTACGATGCTAACCACCCTAAAATTGTTGCAGCAAACGAAGCAGCAAAAGAAGGCGATGCGTGCGTTATCCGTTTCCGTAACCCTAAAGAAGGCAGCGTAGTATTTGATGACCAAATCCGTGGTCGCATTGAAATCGCAAACAGCCAACTTGATGACCTGATCATTCGTCGTACAGACGGTGCACCAACTTACAACTTCGTAGTAGTAGTGGATGACTGGGACATGGGTATCACACACGTTGTTCGTGGTGAAGACCACATCAACAACACACCTCGTCAAATCAACATCTATGAAGCACTAGGCGCGCCAGTTCCAACTTTCGCTCACTGTGCAATGATTCTTGGTGATGACGGTGCGAAACTTTCTAAGCGTCACGGTGCTGTTTCTGTAATGCAATACCGCGACGAAGGTTACCTACCAAATGCACTAAACAACTACCTAGTTCGTTTAGGCTGGTCTCACGGTGACCAAGAGATCTTCTCTCAAGAAGAGATGATTGAATTCTTCAGCCTGAAGGCTATCAGCAAGTCTGCTTCTGCATTCAACACTGATAAGCTACTTTGGTTGAACAACCACTACATCAAGACTTCTGAGCCTGAGTACGTTGCTAAATACCTGCAATGGCACCTAGACGCACAGAAGATCGATACAATAAATGGCCCAGCTATTACTGAAGTGATCAAGCTAGTTGGCGAGCGTTGTAACACGCTTATCGAACTTGCTGAGCAATCTCGTTACTTCTACGAAGATTTCTCTGAGTTTGAAGCTGGTGCAGCGAAGAAGCACCTACGTGGTGTTGCTAAAGGCCCACTAGAGCTTGCTCTTGCTAAGGTTGAAGCACTTGAAGATTTCACTACTGCAAACATCAAAGATGGTGTAATTGCAGCTGTATGTGAAGAGCTAGAGATCGGCATGGGTAAAATCGGTATGCCACTTCGCGTAGCAGTAACAGGCGGCGGTCAGTCTCCTTCTGTTGATGCAGTGATGGAGCTTGTTGGTAAAGAGCGCGTAATCGCTCGTATCAAGATGGCTCTTGAGTTCATCGCTGAGCGTGAAGCTAACGCTTAATCCTATTTCTCTTGTTTGAGATAGAATGTACTTGAGATAGAACGATCATCAGCCGACAGCTTAATTCGCTGTCGGCTTTTTATTGTTTAATGAAAATACGGTCAACGTATTTTAGGACGAGACAGTTATAGCAAGTCTTGAGCTTTTGCTAAAACACTGAGTTTTGGGAATATATTTTGGCAGCTGTGCTGGTGGTTCATCGGGTTCATATCTGCAATCGCATCTTCGACAATCACCACGTTATAACCCAGTTCAAATGCTTGTCTAGCCGTTGATTCGACCCCAATACTTGTTGCTACCCCGGTCAGATAAATATCCGTAATACCTTGCTCACAAAGCTGCTTCTGCAAATCTGTGTTGGTAAATGCACCCCAGGAATATTTGGTTAGATAGCGATAATTAGGGTTTAGGCGCAGGCTTTCGATGACCTCTCCCCATACGATCTTTGATGCGTCAGGCTGAGCCGCTTTATTTTGCAGTTCCGTTCGGCCTTGTGGACGACCGGCTACATTAACAATAATTACGGGTAAATCAGCATCATCAAATGCATCGCAGAGAGCAAGGCTGTTCTCTATGATCGGTCGGGACACGGTTTCCGGTAATTGATCAACGATACCTTGTTGCAGGTCGATAACGACAAGCGCAGAGCATTTACTCATTTTCATTACTTTATGCCTTAGTGGTCTTTGTGTGAGGTTATAGTGGTTAACTTTTACGGTGTATTAAGCGGGTGTAAAAGCGGATGAAAGCCAGTGCAACCATCATATAAATGAGTAGGTTCAAAGGGGTAGTGACGTCATAAACAGGCACAAGTTGCGTTGCGCTCATGGTAATCATTACTAATAGGTTGCCCCCGAGAACTCGATAGACCATCCACTGATTACCAGCGAACAGGCGATACACCGTAAAGACATTAACAAAGTAAAATGCCATTAATTGCCATACTTCGGTCATCGAAGGTAACAGCAGAACATACTGAATGAGGAACAGTGACCCAAAGGCTAAGTAGCCAATGGTCCAGTGCTTTATCATTTGCCTAGGCATGTTGCTTAATATCAAGGCGCAAATGGCACTGTTAATGATGAACAGACTTCCCGATGATATTGGTAGATATATCCAGACTAGAATTGCTGAGATGAAGCTCATTGTGCCGACTAACGTATTGCTTAATCGTTGCTGGCTGTTGTCAAGTAATCGGGCAAATAAGCGCTTTTTCTTAAAGTTACCCTGGTAGAATTGTTTGACTGTCTCTGGAAAAGGGGGCTTGTAATCGACATTAACCGATGATGCTTCAATAAAAGCCATAGCCTGGTTAAGTATCGAAAAATCATTGTGATCAACCCCTTGATCATGGGCGTTTTGCAGTAACTGTTTGGCAACCCAGATTGCTTGAGTTTGCTGTTGATGCTTCCACTGCTTTCTGGCAGGCATACGGCCATGCAAATCGGGCAGGCGCATCAGATCGTTCAGCGCTTTGAAGGTCGGGCTTTCAATATTTAACTCGCAGCTCGTGTGTAACTGGAAACGCTGCGCTGAGTCATTGTAAGCGAGTGAATGAATGAGGGGAGACATCGCCTCTAAAACAACACTGACTTCGTTGTTAAAGCGTGTGTCATCATCCTCAGGCCAAACCACGCTATAGATGGTCGTATAGACCACGAAGCCAAGCAGGGTTTCTTGCAGCCTTAGTACCGCAATATTAAATGTAGCTACACCATCAAAGCTGCCAGATATCGCCAGCAGGATGCAGACAATAAATGCCGTAATGTAAGCATAGCCGATGACCGGATCGGAACCCATGTATATACAAATTGCGAGTAACAGTGCGATGTTTGCTAAAAAATAATATCGATCTTGCCCAAAAACAGCGATTAACCAAAGCCCGACAAACGCGCCACAAAGCGTCCCCAACAATCTGAGAATGCCTTTTTTCTTGCCAGCAGTAATAGTATCAGTGATGGCCAATATATTGACCACGATAGCCGCCCAGTAAGGCTTCTCAAGGTTAAAATACAACGCAAGGTAGATAGCTAAACAAAATGCTAGGGCAACCTTTATGGCATTCTTGGCTGGAGTGCTCAGTGACTTTATAATGAGTAGCATAGTGGGGTTTAGCGGCAGAGGGATCGAATACGAGGATATTGCCTGATCTTTTGGTCAGCCTAAACTCTAGTTTGAAGGCCTTGATCCATCAAATATAGCAACTCTATTGCATCGTTTAACATTCAGGGGAAGGGGGGCGATCAGTCACTCTACTTATACGATATTGTTCGATGCTGATAATGATCGATAGATCTTCTAATAGTTAATAGCGATAGAACATCAGGTTTATCGTTCTTCTAAGCTGGCTAGTTGTTCCGATTATTTTAGGTTCATCGCGG
>NZ_JBFRKQ010000008.1:0-405 GCF_041469505.1 Vibrio sp. 10N.286.49.E11 | reverse complement strand
ATCGCCAAGCGGTAAGGCACTGGCTTTTGATGCCAGCATTCCCTGGTTCGAATCCAGGTAGCCCAGCCATTACAACGTTACTTAGACAAACCATAAGTCTTCTTAACTATACTCTTCGCTAGAGTAAAAGATTTGCTGCGGTCGTGGCGGAATTGGTAGACGCACCAGATTTAGGTTCTGGCGCCGAGAGGTGTGAGAGTTCAAGTCTCTCCGACCGCACCATTATTTCTCTTTCATTAGAGAACAAATAGTGAATCGATTAGATTTATTATTGGCTACTTAGCTCAGTTGGTTAGAGCACATCACTCATAATGATGGGGTCGCAGGTTCAAATCCCGCAGTAGCCACCACTTATACAACGTCTTATTGAAGCACCAATATTCGATATGACTATAAAGATTTGCT
>NZ_JBFRKQ010000007.1:0-86650 GCF_041469505.1 Vibrio sp. 10N.286.49.E11 | reverse complement strand
GACCTCAGGTCGCACGGACATAAATGCGTTACTAAAAATCGAACATTAGCAATTCATGAATAATTTTTTATAAGGCAAATGTTGACTAGCATAGGCTTATTAGAAATTAACTCCGTGCTAGAGATAAAAACTTCAACTAGGCTGCTTAAACTGTGAATCTAATTTATAAAATCAATTAAAAGGTGAAAATGGGGGAAACTCCCCCCATTTTTTGAGATTAAGTTAAATCATCAACTCTAGAGTTTGCATTAATCTTAATAGACTCTATGCCATCTAGTGCCGAAGCTTTAGCCTTATACATTTGACTAGTTAAAACAACTTCACCATTTCCGGCTTTTAATACAAAGTAAAATCGTTCGTCGGAACTCTTCATTACTTCATAACGGCCCTCTTTCTTTTTGAGTGCTTGATTAACTGCGTTTCTTAATAACTGTTCATTATCCATTAAATTAAATCCCTCTAAGATGTTTATATGAGCATGGTTTAGTGACTGATACGGATCATTTTCAGACATTCAAGTCGGGTATACAGCAACAGCACAAAAGAAATCAAAACACACCTATCAAAAAGTCTATAAATCATAGAGGTAGAACTTGAGTTCATAACCATTGCCACTTGGCCATTGTTCCTTAACTAGTTTCCAACGATGTTTACCATTAGCCATAGATAAAGGCAGTTTTGAGTGATCTTTAACTGCTTCTGCAATTTCTGTCGGTAGTTCCAGTCCAGTGCTTTTTAGTGACAGAGTTTTTGCCGAAGAAACTAGTTTATCAAATGACCTTTTAGTGTTGTTAGGAGCATTCATATTCAGCACTAACCAAGCCTGACCTTTCTGGTAATAGTATGCAATGTTGTTGGGCATTCCAGATGAGCCAACAATATTTGCGTCAATATTTAAATAATCGGAGTTACAAGATTTATACTCTTTGTTCCAAGCCCTTGTACTTAATTTATCGTCAGACAAAAAGTCACATTCTTCTGGTCGAGAATCTGAGCCAGAGCCAGAAAATATACCGACCAAAAATACCCCCCCTAACACCGACCAAACCACATTTTTCTTCGATTTTCTTTTTAACGGAAGTTCTGTTGAGATCGGGTTGTTGCCAAGCTTCACAAAACTATCATAGATAGCCAAGTAAGTTTTTTCTTTCATAGTAGCAACGAAAGATTGAGTAGAACCTAACTCAACAGTTACGTAATACTTCTTTCCTATTGCCTCATTCTTTTGAAGCTTAACAACGTCTTGTATAGGTATTTCTTGTACGTTGTAAGTCCCTGTAGTGAGTTTATTATCTTCGAAAGTCCAAAGGCCTAGCTCTATGTCACCCTTTTCAACTGTTATCGTTTTCATTTGCTCGAATAAATCCTTTTTGTCGAGGTGTGAATTGCCACCAAATCCATAGACACTTTGTGGCATAAGAAAAAATAGGTCAAATGACCTCATATAGAAATGAGAAACAGAACAGATCTAGCCTAGAATAGGGTAATTTTTAGTAAGCCATGATCACCGCTGAGAAGTCTCTGGACATTTCTGAGTCAGTGATTTTGCTAAATTAGCAATTCATGAATAAATTAAAGGACGGCAAATCGTTAACTTTATATCCGCTATCGGTAGTACTGCTCATACAACCTACCGTTAGAGGTGGCGCCCTTCAATAAATACTCGTTCCAGGTAAAAAGTTCACAGTGCCTTGGCATCCAATTCTCGCTGTTAACTGCTAGTAGACTTATAACCACTTATAAATTAACGATTTAATGGGTTCTGTTTATTATCGAATTGTGACTAATTCTGTAGACATAAAAACCAGGTTACATAATAATCTCAATCAAATTTCTAAATGGATCAACCAATACCTGCGCTCTCAACACTAGATGTTAAGTGGATATTCATTTCACAACGGTTGGAAAGACCATTGCGCAAGTTATGGGTAATTAATCAAATCGGAAACATCATCATGTCACTCTCCATCATAAAAAAACAAATAGCAATTACGTTGCTATTGGCGTTATCAGGATGCTCATCATCCGTCACATCTTCTAGTTCAACTGTTCCATCTGAACCTGTAGTGATCGACCGCAGCTTCAAGCCTGTAATTGGAGATAGTTACGACAATTACCTTGTGAATAGCGCTCTTTCCCTTGCTGCCTTTAATGTTGCTCAACAATACCCAAGCATCAATACTGCTCGAAATTATTACTATGATCTTTACAGTGATGATGGCTGGAAAATTAAGTTAAGAGTGCTCCGAGACGATACTGACGGAATTTATGCGTTTCAATATAACTTCACTGATGAGGATAAAGTTGTAAATCTTGGTAACTTACCAAGGCAACTGCAACTTGAATACAAAAAGGCGTTAGAAATATACACGCCTGAAATGCAAGAACTACATCAACTCGCAACAAAATACAGACAAATTTATCGCCTTGTGAGCGATGCCAACCCTGACTTAGAACTAGAATCGGAGGTTGATTTCTACAGCTTAAGCAGGAAAAGCTATCCATTCATATCATTTAATGCAAAGGACAATCTTAGCACTCAAGTATCGGATCTTTCTGAAAGTATAAAGAGTGGTGCTAAAGCTGATTTCATTGACGCTCTTAAGTCTGACCGTTTTGTGTTTTGCTCAGGTAACCCTGATAACTTAAAACTGTGCACCAACAAAAAACCAGTTGAGCTTTACGGACTAAAGATGGGAATAAGCAGTAGCTGTGAGCTAACAAACTCGAGAGATTATTTATCATCTAGTTCTCCTTTTTACAGCTTTAATAACAATGGCAAAAATCCGATTTTTATCAAAGAGCAGAGGTACATAAAGGGTAATAACCTCTCCCTTCCAAAAATCGATAAAGTTAGATTTGCTTTCCTAGAATATGGGGAAGGCAAGTGTGAAGATAAATTGGTTTTAATCGAGACCTCGTTTAAAACCCAAAGTGAGTCCGTCTTCCAAGATGTTCGAAATTTTGTTGCAAGAAAAAACTACAAAGAGACCGGAATGGACATTCCGTATAACAAATACCGAACAAGGAGTGTTGATTTCAGATCTCAACAAACTGACATTTCCGTTAACCTTTCATACGAAGATAAGTATATGACGCTTCGTTACAAGCATGACTCATATAATTAACGGTCTTAAGTACTCGATGACCAATCCTAGTCATCGACTACTCATAAAAACGTGCTAACGGGTTGCCTAATTTTGACAGCGCTCATGATCTTAAATATGAGCGCAATAAGTCAGATTTAGTAGGTAATTAATTGTAAGTAAATGAATTATGAACTGATCGGTTAGATCAATACTAGCAAAAGCACACGAAATAGTTTGTTCTTACATTGAGAACGTAATCAAGTAAAACTCATAGTAGGTAAAAGCGTGTTTGCTATCGTCGGTTCATATAACCTCTGCGGAATGAAATAGCAGAGGAAAAGGGCTTTGTTGCGTAATTAAATTTAAAGATAGAACAACCCCGTTTCGCGTATTTCTTAATCAATACGACAAGTTTCAGGCATACCTAACCCAGTAAGCTTGTTCACGCTTTTATCATCGCGTAAGTTTCACCCACCTGGGCATTGTAATTTCTTAAGCTCAATCGTCCTCCTAGCAACTGTTTAACTCGATACATCGCTGTTTCTGACAATGAACGTTTGTGGTATCCATACCGCTCTTTCCAATACTTATTTGAGCCGTATAATTTCTGGCAACCCACGGCGAGATTTCGAGGATGACCACGCTCCCAGAAGGCTGCCCCTTCTCTTGGGGGAATAAGCGCAACGGCTCGCTTCATCTTAATAGCAGCGCGACACGCTCTCGTGTCGTAAGCGCCATCACCAGACACCTCAAGGATGCTTCGACGTGTTTGTTTCAGTAGGTCCGGGAGTACTTCACCATCTGTAACCGTTGATAAACTTAGCTCGGCGGCAATGATCTCATGAGTGCTTGTATCAACTGCAATATGCAGCTTTCGCCAGACTCTCCGCTTGCCATCCGTCCCGTGTTTTTTGACTTTCCATTCACCTTCGCCATAAACCTTAAGGCCAGTTGCATCAATGGCTAGGTGTTGTATCGCTCCTCTCGCTTTAGTCTTAAATGAGACCTCAACTTGCTTGGCTCTACGACTGATGCAGGTGTAATGCGGACAACTTAACGGCACATGGGCTAACCTAAATATCGAGTCGATAAATCCTTGCAGCGCTCTCAGTGGCATAGAAAAAACTCGTTTCACCATGAGTGCTGTCGTAATAGCTAAATCACTGAACCGACGTGGCCTCCCGCGCTTATTCTGTTTGCTTTGCGCCCACCCACTTATTGCTTCTTCATCGATCCAGAAGGTCAGAGAACCACGGTTAATGAGCGATTGGTTGTATTGCTTCCAGTTGGTTGTTTTGTAACAAGGTTTAGGCATAAGGCTACGAGAGAGAGTGGTGGTAGCTGATCAGATCGTAGGTTCTTGATTTAGTTCCATTGAATTACGCAACAAAGCCTCTGTAGAGTATTAAATAATATGATAGAGAGTTAATGAGCACCTAATCAGACGGTGACGATTCAGATAGTATAGGCCCCGCCTACCGATTATCCCTTCAGGATGCTCTGTACCACACAATAACACGCCAAATATTATGTATATAAATACCCTTTGTCATACAAAGCCTCATTTACTAACAGAAAATCTATCATCGTTATTTTTATCAATGTCTATTTTCTAGTAGTCTATTCTACAAAATTTACTCAATAACAAAATAAACTGTTAGTAGGGAATCTTTGTATTTAAAATTTCACTTTGTATCTCTCGACTATTGCTAGACGCAGAACTATCACTCATTTACCTAACAGCCTAACAGAAAATCAGTCAGTATTTCGATTTGGTACAAGCGTCTAACAGTGCATGAGTACCATAGCCCAGAGCGCAAAACAGCCAACTTTGTTTGAAAGAAAGCCAACGTTTTTTTGCAATCAGGTGATGCAGAACCAAAGCGCAGATCAAACTGCCAATGGGAATAAAGAAGAGTGAATGGGTAAATTGTCGATGAAATTCCAAAGCCAACAAAGGGTCACTTTGAGACTTAATCAGTGCATCCAAATCTGGTGCTAACCCGGAGAGCAGCCCTAATACCCCAGCAACAACCAAATGTTGTTTTTTGCTGGCAGATTGTGACAAAGAAGCGCCTAACACGCCCTGCGTTAAAGGATCCATAAATCACTCATTGATAGCATTCCGTTGAATCAAACAAAATACATTTAGCTATAGCGGTGAACTGTTCATAACTAAACGGTTTTATCAATATACTCATGTACATAGTTGTATAAGCATAGACCGATAAACAAAAAAAGAGCAGTTATGAAACTGCCCCTTTCTAATTATTGGTGGTTGATCAATTTATTCGTTTTTGTTCTGTATATTCACACTTGAACGATCTTTTATTAACGAGCAACCATGCTTGCTGCGATAACCACCAGCAGTACTGAGAAGATTTTCTTAACCGTTGGAACCGGTAAATGGTTGGTGGCTTTTGCGCCTAACGGAGCCGTAAACCAAGACGTGCACACAATACCCAACAGCGCAGGCAGATAAACAAAGCCAGCAAAGCCATCTGATAGAGCAAAGTGGCTGCTGCCTGAACTGATGTAACCTATCGAGCCAAACAACGCGATCACAATGCCACAAGCCGAGGCACAACCGATGGCCTTTTTCATATCGACAGAGAAGAACGTTAATAGCGGAACCAGCAATGCTCCGCCACCAATACCTATCATGGCAGATAAGCCACCCGTAATGGTTGTCAGCACAGTGAGCACACCTTTGTTCGGCAGTTTTCGTTCCTTAGGCGCATCATTTTTGCTGCTTAAGAACATCTTGATCGCAATAAGAACCACACTCACAGCAAACACAATACGAACGACTTTTTCCGGTAACAACGCCGCCATAAAACCACTAACCAATGCACCCAGAGCAACACCGAGCATGATCCAAGGCGCCAGATCCCAAGGCACTTTGCCATTCTTGTGGTGAGCGAGTGCAGAAGAAGTAGAGGTGAAAAGTATTGATGCCAACGAAGTAGCGATGGCCGCAACAACCACTTGATCCGCAGGTAGAATCTCTAAGTGAAGTAAAATGCTGCTTAGCACCGGAACAATGATCAGCCCTCCGCCAATCCCCAAAAGCCCGGCAAGAAAACCAACACCACTGCCTAATAATGCACAGTATAAAATCAACAACAGCAATTCACTCATTTCATCCATCTCTTAATTAAATTAATCGTCTTAAATAACACACTATTAATGCGGTTATATTTCCATCAAGCTAATTAATATAACTGACACCGGCTTAAATATTCAAACAGAATAGATCATGAATATTCCTCATGTTCAATGTGAAGTAATACCATTGTTAATGGTGAACCTATCAACGTATAAAAACCTTAAGCGATTAACTTTATACGACATTAATTCTACTAAGCATTAATTTCAGACAGCATAGCCTTCGATTCTTAATCCGGTCACAAGCAAAAAATAAAAGCCGTTTTAATACTAAAGACCGAGAGAATCAGAAAAAAAAATTGGGATACCAAATCAGCATGAATAAAGAATTTAATTTTACGATTAAGAGCATTAGCCTCGACGAAAACTACCAGCCTGCAGACAGCACGCGTATCACTACCAACTTTGCTAACCTGGCTCGCGGTGACAGCCGTCAAGCGAACTTACGCAATGCACTACAAATGATCGATAACAGTTTCAACGCGTTAGCGCACTGGGATAACCCTAAGGGCGACCGCTACTCTGTTGAGCTTGAAATCATTTCTGTTGATATGGATATTGAAAGCAACGGCGAAGCATTCCCTTCAATTGAAGTGCTGAAAACCAATATTGTAGACCGTAAAACTAACGAGCGTATTGAAGGCATTATCGGAAATAACTTCTCTTCTTATGTTCGAGATTATGACTTTAGCGTACGTCTATTGGATCATAATAAAGGCCAAGATAAATTCAGCATTCCAGAAGATTTTGGTGACTTACACGGTAAGCTTTTTAAATATTTCGTTAACTCTGACGCTTACAAAAAGAACTTTAATAAACGACCTGTTATTTGCTTAAGCGTGTCAGATAATAAAACCTATTACCGCACTGAAAACCAACACCCAGTATTAGGTTTTGAATACCAACCGAATGAGTCTTCTTTAACTGAGCAATATTTCAAAAAGATGGGCTTACAGGTTCGTTATTTCATGCCGCTAAACAGTGTTGCACCTTTGGCCTTCTATTTCTTTGGTGATCTGCTGAACGATTACTCTAACCTAGAGCTTATCAGCACCATCAGTACCATGGGTACGTTCCAGAAAATCTACCGACCTGAGATTTACAACGCGAACGCGGTTGCGGGTAACTGTTACCAACCAAACTTGAAAAACTTGGATCACTCGCTGACTCAAATTGTGTACGACCGTGAAGAACGAAGCCAGCTAGCTGTTGAACAAGGTAAATTCGCAGAAGAGAAGTTCATTAAGCCATACCAATCAGTTCTAGAGAACTGGTCGGCAAATTACGCACTTTAATCGTCTATTGCGCTCTCAAACCACCCAAGGATAGGCAATATTATTATGAAAACACTATTACCGACTTCAACAGCGGGCAGCTTGCCGAAACCGTCTTGGCTTGCACAACCAGAGACGCTTTGGTCGCCATGGAAACTTCAAGGCGATGAACTCACAGACGGCAAACAAGATGCGCTGCGTGTCTCTCTGCACGAGCAACAGCAAGCAGGCATTGATATTGTGAGTGACGGCGAACAAACACGTCAACACTTTGTAACGACCTTCATTGAACACCTGAATGGCGTTGATTTTGAAAAGCGTGAAACCGTTAAAATCCGCGACCGTTACGATGCGAGTGTACCGACGGTTGTAGGCCCAGTTTCTCGTCAGAAATCTGTGTTTGTTGAAGATGCGAAGTTCTTACGTCAGCAAACCGACCAACCGATCAAATGGGCTCTGCCGGGGCCTATGACCATGATTGATACACTTTACGATGCGCATTACCAAAGCCGTGAAAAACTGGCGTGGGAATTTGCAAAGATCCTCAACGAAGAAGCCAAAGAACTTGAAGCGGCAGGCGTGGATATTATTCAGTTCGATGAACCTGCGTTTAACGTGTTTTTTGATGAAGTGAACAATTGGGGCATCGCTTGTTTGGAAAGAGCCATTGAAGGGCTTAAGTGCGAAACAGCAGTCCATATTTGTTATGGCTACGGCATTAAAGCGAATACGGATTGGAAAAAGACATTAGGCACCGAGTGGCGCCAATACGAAGAAGTCTTCCCTAAGCTGCAGCAATCGAATATCGACATTATCTCTTTAGAGTGTCACAACTCTCATGTACCTCTTGAGCTGCTTGAGCTCGTACGAGGCAAGAAAGTAATGGTCGGTGCGATTGATGTTGCAACCGATTCGATTGAAACACCGGAAGAAGTGGCTAGCACTCTACGTGAAACACTTAAGTACGTTGATGCCGACAAGCTCTACCCTTGCACCAACTGCGGCATGGCTCCCCTACCTCGCGAGATAGCCTCAGCGAAGCTTAATGCGCTAAGTGCTGGCGCAGAGATCGTTCGTAAAGAGCTTTCAGCGTAACGCTTTCCTAAAGAACAAAAACTATGCCTTTAAGCCTAAGTATCATATTGATGCTTAGGCTTTTTGTTATGTGAGTTAATGAGCTTTACGCGCTGCTTACCAGGTTTTATCTAGGTCTTGAGCATATAAAGAGATCACTCGTTGGTACTCTTTAATCGCATCGCTATTCGTCGTGGAAACTAAAAGCTCAAGTAACAGCGATGTCGCTTCTTTATGGCGACCTAGTTCGACACGCTAACATACGGCTCCATTCTTCTTTGCTCATTGCGCCTTTAGAAAGGTAAATATTGTGTTTCTGCATTGCACCTTTCGTGTATGAAAGCTTGATGAATGAGCCAATTTCAAACGGAAGAAAGCTACGCTGTAAAGTCACATCACAAGCAACGCCATTTAAACGTACATGACCGTTCGTGATTTCAAACGAGCTATCGCGAAGCTTCCACCACAACATTAGAATTTTTATTAATGGAGGAACACAAATTATCAGCCCTATGGTTAGCAGCGATGAACGATCACCGTCTGATATCCAATAGACAAGACCTAGTGCAATAACAATAAACAGCAACTCTGAAAATAAGTATTTAACAAAATTTAGTTGGATACGGTTATCCATGACACTCTCTCAATGATGACCCTAAAGGCAGCTCCATTTCAACGAGCCCTTTCACTTCAGACAACTGAGTAAAACCTTTTGATTGATAAAGCTTAATGGCGGGGTTCTCACTGAACACGCGCAACACTAACTGAGCCGATGCTTGATTGTTCGCATGTTCAATAGCCAAATCGAGACACTTAGAGCCAAAACCTTGACCTTGACAGTCAGCTAATATCTGCAAGTCCCTAAGAAACGTTGTACCACTAGCGTAACTGAAGCGAACAACACCAATACGGCGATCCCCCACATAAATTTCATAGTTATCCAGCTCATCCCAGCTGCGTAAAAACTGGCTATGACCCCAAGCGATTCCACGAGCTTGATAGTAACTCGCCATATTCGTTTTGGTGATCGATTCAGCGAACTTAGGCTCTGAACCTTTGACCAACCTTACTTCCATATTGTGTCCTTTTTTTCCTAGGCTAAACATTGAGTAATATGTAATTAAAGTACCAAGAGTATTGCATCATGTTTGAGCCATTCTTATCACTCTGCTCCCTTGTTTAATGCCTTCTCTAACCACATTGAACTGATGTATTGGCCGTTTTTCTTCGCGTATTCATTGAGCACTCCTACTTCTCGAAATCCAAAACGTTTATGCAGTGCTATTGAAGCCTCATTAGGCAAAGCAACACCTGAGACTACGCGGTGAACATCATAATCACTAATCGATGCAAATAGCTGAGAACACGCGAAGCCTAATACCACACCACCTTCTGTCGCGACATACAGTTGATGTTTACTTTGGCTCGAAAATTGAGAAAACCACTGTTGGCGATTTTCCAACGACAACTTCTCTTCTTCAAAGCGCGCATTGGTATGTTCAATATAAAAGTTGAAGATATCGGTGATGCCTGCAATATCAGGTAATGTCCCTACTCTGATTTCCATGTAATGTCCTTTTAGTTGTCTATTTGGAATGACTAATAAACAGGCATCAATAATGACTACAGAGCTGACTCTCGCAAGGAATACCATCACGATCACCATCTATTTTCACATTTGGACAGTTTGCCAAATAAAACTTTGCTTCATCACAAGATAGCATCTCACTACAATGCGTTTTACCTTGGCAACTAAACCCCATGTTCTCATATGCGGGATTTAACTTAGGCTCCAATACCAAAAGATACAAACCTGCGCAAATAAGACCGACGAAAAGTGCAGACAAAATAATTGAAAGAGGGTTAGATTTGGATGGTTCTATACCAACTAGTTGAGCACTCGAAGCGCTGAGTTTAGAGCCACTATTCGACAATTGAAATTCAACTTCATCCCCAACTTGAGGACGACGATAACCGTCCGTAAACTTCGATATATGAACAAAAACATCGCCCTCTAATTCATCTGAGTTGATGAAGCCGAAGCCTTTCTCATCAACCCAGCGAACAATTTTTCCATTCATAGCTATTCCTTCTTCAAACCGCTTTCAACTCTTGACTCATATCACCAACATTATGCAGATTACATTATGGCAGCTCAATAAAGGGCTTAGATTTAAGTAAAAGTATCTACCCCTTTAACGCATTACGCCAATACTGAACGGTTTTCTCCGGCACCGAGCCAGTCTCGGTCGCCGCTGATACTATGAAGTCACATAAGCGAGTTGCGACTTCTTCATTACCTAACAAGTATAAACTGCGAATGGCTCGCGTTAACCTTAGCTGGTTATGGTCATGATTCTTTAACCATACGTGATTAGCCGGGCTAAGTGGTAACGATGAAGATATTTCACTCCCGTTTCGCTGCATACCCCAAAACTCAAGCATCAGGTCAAGCACTTGTAGATGAGCTGTGCGGAGCGCTTCTGAATTAGCAAAAAGCACCTTATCTTCTTGAGTAACCAACGGGGCATGTTGATTAAACTTAGTCCCCTCATCTATTGGGAAGAACACTTGAATGTACTTATGGTCATGCTCCAACCAAAAATGATTGTAAGCCAATAACTGTTCTATATTTCGACCAAATTTGTCCGGCGCTTCACCAGATATAAAGCGAGCAATCTCACTCATTTTAAAATCCTACTGACTATAAACCCCCACTTGTGGGCGAATGCATTATTACGCAGTAAGCCGTCAAAAGCCTAGTCCTTTACGTTGTAAGTACCGATTTGGCTTAGAACTCCACGTCCCACGCGTTAGGAATCACTTTTGAATAATTTCGACTTACTTTTCTAACAAACGACACGGGAACTCTGCGACACATTTTAGCTCTGCTGTATGTTCAGGGAATCGTTCCTGAAGAAAACACAATGCATCCGTTGGCGTTGGCGTTGGCGTAGCGTATGAGTTTTAGACTAAAGCCAGCAACCAGTGTGTTAATAACTGAGTACCAAAACCTGAACGACTAAAAGAGGTAGGTAAAATAAGCAGCGAAAGATTACATCTTTCAAAGAAAAACCCTTCAGAAAGCGTCCTTCGGTGCATAGAATTTCAAGCGACTTACACTAGTGAATAATGTAAGTCGCTAACATAAGAGGCTAACGCAAGCGTCTGAACACAACCTGCTGGTCGAGCTCATTCTGATAGTCCGTGTAATCAAGACCTTGATCAAATATGTACTCAGTGACAAGAGTACGAATGCACTCAACCAATGTGCTTGCTTGCCAAGGCTTTTCAAAGTAACGGTCGATACCTGCTGCATTAATCGCATTGATGGTATCAGTATGAGTGGCCTGCCCCGTAAGAAGAATTTTCTTTGTATTCGGAAAGCGGCTGTCATGGAACACTTCGGTGAGTAACTCCACACCCGTTTTCCCTGGCATCACATGATCAGACACGATGACGGTAATGTGTTCGCCTTCTGCGTCAAGTTCATCAATGAGATCAAGCACTTCTTGCGCTGATTCACAATCTTCAATATTCAGCCAACTCGCCAGCGGCTCTAAATCTTGTATCACTGCGCTCAGTACTTCTCTCTGGTCATCGACACAGATTAAATTAAGCTTCTCCATGTTCACCCTCTATTGGTAACTTGATTCTAAATACAGTTTTAGAAGCATCACTTTTCACAATGATACTTCCGCCATAACCTGCCACAATCCGCTTAACTACTGATAAACCCAAGCCCAATCCAAACGATAGACCACCTTTTTTAGTGGTGAAGTTGGGCTGAAATATCTTTCTACGAGTCGCCTCGTCTATCTCAGGGCCGTTATTCGTGATCGTAACTAATATTCTTTTCTTACTTAATCTGGTTTGAATTTCTATTGTGGCATCGTCTGAATTCGACATTGCATCACAAGCATTCTTTACAATGTTGACCCAAATCTGAACGAGCTCTGTTTTCGAGCCTTTAAAAGACGGTAAATCCGCAGGGCTCAATCGCACAGACACTCTACGTAACTCACTTTGTAACAAGGATAAGGCATGATTAATGGAGTCGTTAATATCAACCGCTTCTTCGGTGTCGATATCAACTCTGCCAAGTTGTTTAACCGATTTTACGATGCCGACGGTGTGTCTAGATGCCAAACGCAAATCATGTAAATCACAGCCCATCTGCCAAAAACGAATCGCTTCTTCTGGTTTTTTCAGCCAATGCTTTGAAATAACGTCTGTTGCAGATAAAGCATCAATTGGAATCGCCTTTGCAAGAGAGCGAGCAATGTTTTTGTCTAAACCATATTTTCTTTCAAATTGTCGCCCACGTGTTCGTGCTTCTGACGACGACGTTTTCTGACCATGCATTAACCCAAAATCGAAAAATTGACTGGCTTCTGGATGCACTTCTTCAAGCAGATCCATGATGACCGTTTCAAGTCGACCAGATTTACTATTTACGACACCAATAGCGTTGTTAAGCTCATGAGCAATCCCTGCAGCCAATTGACCCAAGGTCGTCATTTGCTCAGCAGTATGTAACTTCTCTAGCGCTTTTTGTTTCGCTATCGCTTCTTGTGTTGCGCGGCGTTGACGCCGCGACAACTCATTGACAATTACAGGTGTGAACTGTGCGGTAAGAGGACCAAATTTACGTTCATCTTCTGCAGGCGTGTCTTTATCGATCCACGCTAACTCAACATCGGTTTTAGCAACAACCGTTGAAGATGCTGTCCAATTACCTGAAAAGAAGCTATGAACGCCTATAAAAGCCCCACTACCCGCGCTAAATACTCGCACTTGCGGTGTATTCGCATCGGTATAAAACCCTTCCAGTTCTCCACTAAACACATAATATAAACGAGTGTTTAACGCTGATTGTTCAATAATGGTGTTACCGGCACAGCACGTCACCCGACGTTCTGTTTGGTTAAAATAGCGCTCGATAAGTGCTTCTAGCTTTTGTTGATACACGTATCGTTATCCTATGTGACCAATTGAATGTAGCACCCACACCATAACAAAACTCAGTAGCACACCAACCACACCCAAAATAATACCGATTCTGGCCATTTGATTACTTTGCACATGACCAGTGGCATGAGCCAACGCATTCGGTGGCGTACTGATTGGCAGCGACATACCTAATGAAGCGGCAAAGGTCACAACCAAAATTAACGTTAGCTCACCGCCTAGTGGCGTGAGTGAAGCCATAGACGAACCTAATGCCGCCATAATTGGCATTAACAAGTTAGCCGTTGCGGTATGAGACATAAAGTTTGCCATTACCAAACACAAGAACGCCGCTCCGAACAACACCACATAGGGTGAGTAAGCATCAAACGGAATGCTGTGTACCACGAGCCTTGCTAAGCCAGTTTTATCGAGAGCTAAACCAAGCGCGATACCACCTGATACAAGCCACAGTACGTCCCAAGAAATCTTTTTCAGGTCTTCTTTATTGATGATCCCTGTGAGTGAGAACACAGCGACAGGAATCAGAGCGACGGTATAAGAGTTCATGCCATGGCTTGAACCCATTAACCAAAGAATGATGGTCAGCGCAAAAGTGACGTACACCGCAATGGCTTTTGGCGTTTTAAGGAATTTACCTTTAATACTTAGCTCGATTTTCTTTTGGTCAGCTTTGTACATAAAGCCGATTAAAAACCACGCTAACGCCATCATAATAACGACAAACGGCACACCAAATGCCATCCATTCGCCAAACGTAATTAGGTTATCTCCAACTAAATATTTAAGTGCGATAGCGTTCGGGGGGGTGCCGATCGGGGTACCAATGCCACCGATGTTAGCGGCAACAGGGATACAAAGCGCAAACGCTACACGACCGGGGTCTTTCGGGCCAAACACAGCCAGTACCGGCGTTAAAATAGATAGCATCATTGCCGTTGTTGCCGTGTTAGACATAAACATCGAAAAGATACCAGTGATCAACATTAAGCCGAGCATCACAAACTTTGGGTCTTTTCCAAATGGCTTCAACAACACGCGAGCTAAGTTTACGTCTAATCGATACTTAGTGGCGGCCATCGCTAAGAAAAAACCGCCCAAAAACAGCATGATGATTGGGCTGGCGAATGTCGCCATGATATCGCTGTATTTTAACAACTCACCAAAATGCTCCTCCCCATGCTCAAACCTTAGAAAGATCAGCCCTTTATCCGACAACATCAATAATTGCAGAACGATAATAACAACAGACGTCGCGTAAATCGGGATAGGCTCGAACACCCAGCACAATGCCGCTAATAAAAAGATCGCAATAACGCGTTGTTGAATAATCGTAAGGCCTTCAAATGGAAACGCTGATAGCGGCATTACGAGGATAATGAAAGGAATTAAAATGGGGATAATGTATTTAATATAGGGGCGCATAGCACAAAACTCTTCCTGAGATAACAACTACTTAGAAATTAGATTTACAGCTCTAATTTAGATCCGACAACGAATTATCGAGCTCTCGCCACTATCTCACTCTCGGCTAGATCAATGATTATGTGATCACGATATCCCCTTTTTCGATTCTGTGCGCTACCTCTACGTTTGTATGCCATTTATTGTTGCAATTAAATTCAGGAGAGTGGTTTCTGCGTTTCTAGTCATAATCCGTTCCGGTTATTCTAGGTACTGTCAGAACAGATCAGTCGCTTAAGTCATGTCCATAAATTGAGGACCGCTTCTGAGTAACCTCTCAAATATATGAGTTAGACTTACTCGGATTGTGCGTGGTTTTGCATTTCCTTTTGCCGTAAGTTTATTTTCAAGCTCGCTTAGTAGAGCATGGAAGAAATAATAAAAAGATACCTATTCTCCCCCGAAAACAGTTCTACACAACACAACTTTCGACCGGCTAATAACATGACTATTGTTACATCTAAAAAACGTCCTACCGTTGGCATTGTGCTGCCTATGCTCAGTGGCTTCTACATGGGCGAGCTAAATGCAACCCTTAGAAGGCTTGCGAAAAACCATAAAGTCAATCTGATCTTCATCCGCTCGGGTGAGCGAAGAGATTTTAAACTTCCTATATATTTTAATCATCTCGATGCCCTTGTGGTCGTTCTCCATGCAGCGACAGTAAAGTTGATCGAAGAAGCTATAAACGCAAACATTCCAGTCATTTCTATTGGAGCAAGCTATGCGCCGCTGCCCGTTGAGCAGTATTATAGTGTGCAAAGCGATGGTGTCACTAAGCTCTATGAATGGTTACAAAGTCAAGGACACGAAGAAATCGGCTTTTGTGGCGATCTCACTGTTAATGATATCAGGTCTCGCTTCAAAGCGTATCAACGCACGGTGATTGATCATAAAGGCTCATTCAACCAACGCCATTTCTTCCGCGTGTCGAATTGTTCTCTATCTGGGGGACGAGAAGCCGCAATAGAATTTATACAGCGTAAATCCAAATGCACTGCGGTTATCTGCGCAACTGACCACAATGCTGTAGGTATGATGGAGCAACTGTCTCACAGCAATATCTCGGTACCTGACGATGTCGCCATCGTAGGCATTGATAATATTTTCGTCGGTCAACAATTCAATCCCAAGTTAACAACAGTAGACCAACAGCTTGAGCTTCTAGCGACGCAAGTATTTCACCGCGTGTTGGAACGTATTTCTGGGAAGCCTTTTAATAATGCCAATAATAGTGTCCCGCAAAAGCTCATCGTTCATCAGTCTTGCGGTAACACAAACCCAGATCTCGAACATAAAGAAGATATCAACTCAACTCGCCAAATCCTCTTAAATGTGCAAGGGCGTTCTCCCGCTGAGATATTCGAAAATTTCTATTCACAAGCACAAGGAGGTTTTGACTCAATTAGAGATGCTCAAAGCCTTTACGGAAACAATCTTGACTGGGCCTGTCTCGCTGAGTGTAATTCGGAGCAATACACTATTAGGAAATGGGTAGAAAAAGGCATGACTCAGCCAACTACCCTACCGCAACAAACAGATATTCAAGACGATATTCGCAATTTCCCATTTTTCGAACGCTATGATCATTTCGTTGCTTCCATTCTTCCTATCAACTCAGGGCAAGAAGATCACTGGAAGCTCGTCGCTGTTGTTGATTCATTGCAAGATCACCAAGATATCGGTACACAATCGGTATTCAACAATTATTTAGATATGCTCGCACTGTTCATCGAGCGCGACGAGCTTATCAATACAAGTAACAATCGTCAGAAGAACTCCCAACAGTTGTTGCAACAGCTCAAAGTAGTATCTAACAGCTCAAACGATGGTATCTGGGATTGGGACTTACTAACCAATACTCTTGTCTGGAACAGTCGGTTAACCAAAATGATTGGCTGTCAAGATACCTTTTCTGATCGTAAGTTAGGATGTGACCATCTGTTCCAATATATACACTCAGAAGACTTAGAACTTCTCGAGTCCGCCATTCATAACCACTTAAACGAAGAAGTACCGTTCAAATGTGAATTCAGGATGAAGACGCAACATCGCGGATATATCTGGGTTCATGCCAATGGCTCAGCGGTTCATAATGCAGAAGGGCAGGCTGTGCGCTTCATTGGCTCAATGACGGATGTAACTCAAGAGCGAGAAGATGCGGAAAAGATTCAACACATGGCGTATTATGATGCGCTTACTGGCATCGCTAATCGCCGGAAAATAATGGAAAGCATCGCGCAACACATTGTGAATCGACCTAACCAAAAACGCGCGGTCATGTTGATGGATCTTAACCGTTTTAAGATTATCAACGACTCTTTTGGTCATCACGTCGGTGATGCACTTCTTTGCCACGTGACCAAACATATTCAGAACGTGCTATCAAGTGAACACCTTGTCGCACGTTTGGGAGGTGACGAATTCTTGTTTTTGTGTAATGTCAGTTCCGAAGCAGACATCAACGCACTCGCCACGCAGATTTTAAATGCCGTTCAAAACCCATTGATCGTTGATGATATTGAGATTATCAGCCAAGGAAGCCTAGGCATCGCTATGTATCCTTATGATGGCGTAAGTGCCGAAGAATTAATTAAGCAGGCCGACATTGCCATGTATCAAGCTAAAAAGCTGGGAGGACAAAGCTATCTCAACTTTCAAAGGTCAATGGCAAAAGAGACGGAAAACATAATCGAAATAGAGCACCAACTCAGTCGTGCCATCGCTCAACAAGAAATAAAGGTGCACTACCAACCTCAATATTGTGGGCAAGATGAAAAGATTACTGCTGTTGAAGCACTAGCAAGATGGGAATCTCCAACATTGGGGGATGTCCCTCCTGACCAGTTTATCGAGGTTGCTGAATCAGCTGGCCTAATCAGCAAGCTTGGTGAATGTATCATTCATCGAGTTTGTAAGGATGTTGAAGGATCTGAATGGCTACAAACCATGAGCCATATTTCCATTAATATCAGTGCAAAACAGCTGATACAGCCTCACTTCGCTCAAGAAATCATTCGAACTATTCGCCAATACCAGCTTCCTTTGACGTTATTCTGTATTGAGATAACCGAGTCAGCAGCAATTGTCGATTACGAGTTATGCATAAACTCACTTAAAGAACTACACGATGTAGGAATTTCTATCTCTCTTGACGATTTTGGCACGGGATTCTCTTCTCTATCTCTACTAAAGCAACTTCCACTAAGTGAAGTAAAGATCGACCGTTCATTTATCTCTGACATAACTCAAGGGCAGACCAACTTAGACTTCGTCAACACTATGATCATGATGGGTAAAAGCTTGGGCTATCGTGTTGTAGCTGAAGGGGTGGAAACTGCTGATCATAACCAACGCCTAAACGGACTGGGGATAGATCTGCTGCAAGGTTATTACTTCAGTAAACCTCGACCATTAAGTGAACTGGAATCAGAAGTGGCTATCAAATTGACTAGAGCTTAACCGTGGCACAACGGCATTATTTAAAAGTAATGCCATTCTTATTCACGCTTTGCGTTAACTTTACTGCCTATTGGCAGGTTAACGGAATAAAAATGAGCGTAAACAGTAGATGACATAAAGGTCGTTTAGAACCACAGATAGACCTCGTTGAGATGCCTTATCTGGACTACGACAAACAGACGTACTACCCCAATCAGACAGTTATCTTCTGGCCTCGCTACCGCTGGGGCGCAGGCGGGAATGCTGTCGCATCGTTTGCACCAGTCACTATTTCGCCAACAGAGTAAGTCGTTTCTTATTTAGTTAGGGCTTAAACGCTAGGCCCTAACTCTTCATTATCGAAGGTAAGTCAAACACAAGAGACCTGCTCAGAACCTAATTACAGGGAGTAATCAAACACAATGATGTCTTCTAAAAGCGGACGAAACACATCTTTCAGCGCATCATGCTCAGGGTGCGGAAGGTAATTCTGGCGGCCTTCTTCATCGGCGAATGTCATTAACACCGAGTGGGTATAACCTTGATTCTTGTTTTCAGGGCTGTCATTTAATCCCCATTCAACTGAAGTGACCCCTTCAACCTTGTTTGGCATCGCTTCAAACAGCATCTTTAGTTTTTGAACCTCTGAAGCCTCAGCGTTTTCTTTAAACTTAATCAGTAGAATATGACGAATCATTCCCGTTTCTTTTTGAGTCATTCCTTGTCCTTTCGAGTCGTTCGCTTACTGGTTTGTAATGCTTAACCAACACCTAATAGCGATCTAAATTAGAGAACAACAAAATGCCACACGTTACACAACATGCCAAGGCTAGATCGCTAGAGTTTATAAAATACTCCACAACCCAATAACGAAAAATGCTGCACCCGAGGGCGCAGCATTTCTCATGACAATGGTGATCACAATGACAATGGTAAGCACATCTTTAACGTTAATCACGACGACCTGTAAGCTGGATCGTTTGGTCTTGATCTACGTTCTTTTTGAATTGGATTCCGCCGTTAGACGCTTCATTTCTTCCTTCCAGTGTTAAGTCAGATTCAACACGCTCAGCCTTTACTTGATTACCTTCGCTTCTTGTCATGTCGATAGTCCCTGTATACGTACCGTCGGCAGCAAAAGCCGTGTTCATAGATAAAGCCATCAATCCAAGTGCGATTAACTTGTTCATACATCACCTCATTGTATTTCTAATTCTTTGTTCGTTTGGTATCTGTGTTTTTGTTGGAGTAACTTTAACAATCGAACATGAACCATAGATGTGAGCTATGTGATGAGCTGCCGCCGCTCGCAAAAAGACGCACCTTTGAATCAGTGGTTATTCCAAATGTTGAAGTCTACCCTGAAAAACAAACAAGCGTAGTTCAGCTTTTAACGGGTTAACTACTTAAAGGCTTAACTGCCTAACTCCCCTACCATCCAAAAAAAGAAAAGGCTCCCGAGGGAGCCTTTGATTAAGGTTCTAGTGACTATTCGCTTATGTTTTTATTTTAAAATGCTTCTTCGAGCGTTTGTTCGTTCTTTTTTTCTGTTTGTTTCTCGCTGGTCTCTACCTCTTTCAAGCGCGCAGTGAAGTGTCTTAACACCGGCGGCTCGTAGGTAAAATCGAGCCCTTTCACTTGTCCTGCATTCTCTTTCACTTTTTCGAATGCTTCGATAATGAAGTCCATGTGTGTTTGTGTGTAGGTCGCGCGAGGAATGGTAAGGCGCAACAACTCAGCAGGACATGGGTGTTGTTCACCTGTTGCTGGGTCGCGTCCTTGCAGCAAAGACCCAATCTCAACCGCTCTGATACCCGCGACTTTATAGAGTTCGCACGCCAAAGCATGTGCGGGAAACTGACCAGCCGGAATATGAGGCAGCAATTTACCCGCATCGACAAACGCAGCATGACCGCCTGCTTGCTGGCACACGATGCCCATCGCTTCTAAGCCATCAACAAGGTATTGAACCTGGCCAATACGGTACTCTAACCAATCTTGGCGCATGCCGTCATAAAGGCCAACCGCAAGACGCTCCATCGCGCCACCTTCTAAGCCACCATAGGTTGGGAAGCCCTCTTGCACCACACACAAGGTTCGACACTCTGTGTACACATCCATGAAAGCGTCGTCTTTAAAGCACAACAAGCCGCCCATTTGTACCATGGCATCTTTCTTGGCAGACATAGCTAAACCATCCGCGTATTTGTAAGACTCACGCGTGATCTGTTCGATTGTCCAATCCTGATAACCCGCTTCACGTTGTTGAATGAAGTAGGCATTTTCTGCGTAGCGTGCCGAGTCCATGATCACAGGAATATCGTACTTCTGAGCGATTTCATACACGGCTTTTAGATTGGCGATAGACACTGGCTGTCCACCAGCAGAGTTACAAGTAATGGTGCTCACAATGTAGGGAACATTGGCTGCGCCCGCTTCTAAGATCGCTTCTTCCAGCTTCACCACATCGAAGTTGCCTTTGAAATCCGCGTTCACTGAGGTATCGAACGCTTCTTTGGTATAAACGTTCTTCGCCACACAGCAATTCACTTGGGTGTGGCCTTGTGTTGTATCGAAGAAGTAGTTCGACAAGGCGACCATTTTGCTGCGATCGAGCCCTTTCTCCATTTCACGCTTCTTAATAAGAACCGGAATGTAGATCTGCTCTGCACCGCGTCCTTGGTGTGTTGGAATCGTCAACTCGTAACCGAAGATATCCTTAACCGCATTCGACAATGCGTAGTAACTGCGGCTACCACTGTAAGCTTCATCACCCATTAACATCGCGGCTTGCATACGCTGAGTGATAGATCCTGTTCCGCTGTCTGTCAGTAAGTCGATAAACACATCATCACTGTCGAGCAAAAATGGGTTCATGCCCGCGTCGACAATGGCTTGTTCACGATAGGCGCGAGTTGTTCTTTTTACTGGCTCTACAACACGAATACGAAACGGTTCTGGTAGATGTTTGAAGTTTTCCATAATAATACCTTTCAATACATTCCGATCAGGTCGAAATGTATTTTCTTTAGATGTCACGATTCCTCACTATTAAATTAATAGTTCCGTATAAAGATACACAGAAAATTAACAGTGAAAATAAACAAATTAAATAATGACTTATTAATCAAACCTAAACAGAGGCTAAGATAATTAGCGAGAACGACAAAAAACGAATACCCTACACGGAATAATAAGTGCGACATTCATACGTTCAAAGGTTATCAAAGCTGCTGATAGGTAAACAAAGCTCGCTGCTTTGCTGGCGCGTGACGCCCAGAGGGTACTACTCTGAAGAAAGGTGGAACGAGAGTTGGTGATCTAAGGTATACCAAGCTAACAAGGTTAGCCAAGTTGTTGATTGCCATTTCAGATACATGTTCACAATATATCCCTACGTTGAAATCAAGATGATCCGAAGTTTAAATATAGTGCAATTGTTTTATAAATACAGCTTAAAAAAGTATAAATGTGATCAATATTTAGAATGATGATTAAATACGATAGCGTGTTATATAAAATGTGAATCACAGCTGTTTATATACTATTAAACTAGTTCAGCGAGAACCTTAATAATATCAAATCCCTTTTGAAATCAACACCTCTCTAATAAGGGGCGAAGATAGCTGTTTTCTAAAAAAGCCATCATCTAATAAAGCCAAGATCCAAAACTCGCCGATCTAGAAAAGATAAATTCTGATGAGGCTCAAACCTCACCAGAACCGTATTCGCAGTGAATGACTTACTTCTTCTTCACGGCTTGCTTGATGGCCATTTCAGCCAGTTTTGGTGTCGCCGCTTTCAATACGCTGGGTGCCACCTTCTTACCCACTTTGACTGCTTTATTCAGATGGCCTTTAACCGACGAGCCTCTTTTCATGGCTTCTAAACGTTGGCGGTTTCTCTGAACGTTATTTGCGTCAGCGATACGCTCTATCAACGTCTGCCTTAAAGTATCTAAACCAAACTGTACCTTTTCTGGCGCAATCGCCAGCGGTAACACGATATCGGTTTGCAGCAATATATGATTGTATTCGAGCGCTTGAGCAATGATCTTCGCTTTGGTCGATGTTGGATTCTCTAAGTCATACGGTGGCTGCCAATCGTCTACAGGCTTTAATCTGTCTACCTGATTCACAACCGACACCACAATCGGTTTCTTGCGTGAGATGTTCTTAGGATCGTCATAGAAAGCATCAAATCTATCTTTCAATTGCTTATCCAAATCACGTGCAGACTGATTGGCTTTAAGCACCCATAGCACCACATCCGCTTGGGTCATCTCTTTCAGCATTAAGGCTTCGGTTTTAGGATTGCCATCAAGCCCCTGAAGATCAACAACGCGAACATCATTGTCGTCGACAAACGCGTTATACACCGTTGAAGTGTCGGTTGATGGCAGCACATCCACTTCTGCAACCAACTCTTGCTTGAGTGCATTGATAAGTGAAGATTTACCCGAACTGGTTTGTCCCACCAGCACGATTCGCACAGGCTCTAGCTTTGGAGCAAAGCGTTGTTCGTCGAGTTCAGAAACATCAGACACTTTAAGTGCCTCATCTTCAATGCTGAAACGTCCGCTGTAGAGGTCAATCGCCACCGCCGCAACTTCATCTAACAAGGCTTGTTTGGCGGCGTATTGCATGTCATCAACCACACCCCTTGTCATCGTTGCTGTCGCTTGTTCTCGTCCTAAATCAGAAATCACCTTGAGTGGATTCAAATACAAGTTTTTAAGGTGGTTACCCCAAATAGCCGCTTTGAAGATCTTCTGTCCTAGCTCACCGTATTTATCGTAGGCTTCGTAGCCCGCTTTGATGTAAGAAACCTTGAGATACTCAATGCCGGGGATATGCTCTCGCACTACCAATTTGTAGCGTCGGCTGACCTCTTCGAACAGCTTTAGCCCTTCAGGAATCGAAAAATCGAGTGATTTCTTATCAAACTTTTTCGCAACAAATTCAAGTACCTCTAAACCGGTTTGGTCTAGGTTACCCCACTCTATGTCGACCATTAATTGTTGGCGTACATGGTGTTTTGAATCATTCCAGATCGACAGTTCTTTTTGAGACCAATCAGCCGAAGCCTTAACCAATGCATCGTTGATATCAGCTTTTTTATGCTGTGATTCAGCTTCAGCAGTATCCTCGCCAAGGCCGCCACTCTCTTTATTCGAGAAAGACTCTTTATTTGAAGAGCGGCGTGAAGAGCGGCTTGAAGAATCGCGAGAAGAACGACTAGAAATGAACAAGGGAATGGTAAACACCAAGGTACTCACGGCAATGGCAATCGACATTTCGAGTAGGTAACCGTATTTGACCGCCAAGAACACACCAAAGCCCATCATGATAATGCTTGGGAAGATCGCCGAAATCAGGGCAATGCCCCAGCGTCCGCTCGATAGCACCGCCAGTAATCGAAATAGGTTTCTAATTTTCTTCATAACCCGACGCCGCCTTTCCTTTTTTCAGAGATTCTTTGTAGATCTTCTGCATCTCTTGTTCAGACACTTCTTCACCTTTGTTCTTATGATAGAAGTAAAAACAAGCCGCGCGACCTAAACCATAAGAGGTGCCGAAACTCATTGCCGCTGCAGCCACCGCACCTACCGTTTGACCATAAACTGGAATCAGCTTTATCAACTGTCGAGTGCCCAGCTTCATTCCGTATTGCAAAGCAAAGCTGCTTCCCAGAGTGCCTATCAACTCACTAAAGACTCTCTTATTCCATTCGACCCCATATTGATTGGCCAAGCTGTGAAGCATTTTGGCTTGAATCGCAGGTACCGACACCAAACCAACACCCGGAATCAGGTCACTCGCTGCGGCACTTCCTGCATACCAAAGCACTTCGTTTTCTACTTGATCAAAGTTGGCTTCTTCTTGCGTGGAATGTTCTTTGTCTTGCACCATCATTCCTATCACCGGAAGAATACTGCTCAGCTTTTCTAACAAGATGTCATAGTTGTAAACCGCTTCGCTGTTAGACATAGCGTTGTCATCCGTTTCGAAATCGACCGCTACCGATTCAAACTCTTTACCCCAAGCCTTCTCTACTTGGTTGTTGTTGAACTGAATTTGCCTTGCTCGATCTGGTTCACTGGAAGACAACACCGCCGTATGAACCAGCAACAAGTGTTTAATCTTCTTCTGTTTCTTAATCTGTTTTAGAGCCGTAAGCACAGCGGATTGTTCAGGTTCGTCGGCTTTCATTACAACGACTAACGCATTACCTGCCTGACCAATCTCTTCCAAATCCTCTTTCGCATCGTAATTCGCCTCACTTAAACCTCTGGTATCGAGAAAGCGCATCACCGGTTTGTCTTGCGGAAACTCATACGACATCGCCGTCATGGTACAAGGCGCAAAACCATTGCCAACTTCGACAGAAGAGTCGCCAGTCACCGCTTGAATAAACGATGACTTGCCCGCCCCCGTTTTGCCCAACAGCCACAATGTAGGAAGATGCTTGCGCTGATATTCATGGGCCTGAGTCAAGTCTGGGTTCTTGCTCGGATTAATGAAGTCTTTTATTTGATCAAACATGTTTAGAGTAACGCTCACTTGATGTTGAGATTCGAGTTGATGACAAAGCAATACTGACTTATATAATCACAAATCATATTAAACTTATGTTTGTTCAGTCGCACAGGTTTACAATGCCTAAATGCTTGTTTTTATTTGCGCGCTCATTTTTATACACGCTTTTTTATACGTGCGGGTATCATCGCATTGATTCGGGTACCTAACGAACATCAACAAACACAGAGAGCTCAAAGAGAAGTATGGAACAAATTTATTTAGCTGGCGGCTGCTTGTGGGGTGTACAAGAATTTATTAAGTACGTTCCTGGTGTTATCAGCACAGAAGCAGGCCGTGCCAATGGAAGCGCCCAGCTAACAGAAAACGGGACGACGCAATGCGATAGCACACAAAGCGACGGCACACAAAGCGATTACAATGGCTACGCGGAGTGCGTACAAATTGAATTTGATCCAAACATCACGTCAGTCACGATTTTGATGGAACACTTGTTTGAGATTATCGACCCTTACAGCTTGAATAAACAAGGTGTCGATGTCGGAGAGAAATACCGCACAGGTGTATACAGCACTAATGCAGAACACTTAACCGAAGCTAAGCACTATATTTCTTCAAGAGATGATGCCGACCGTATCGCTGTTGAGGTGTTGCCGTTGACCAATTATGTTGCCAGCGACGACATCCACCAGCATCACTTAAGTCACTTCCCTGAAGATCACCACTTATGTCATATCCCTTGGGATCTACTGCATAAGTATAAATCACAGTAGTCTCGACGTAAGATTGAGATGATCACGACCTAAGATCGATAAAGCCTCAACAGACATTATCTGTTGAGGCTTTTTAAGTGTTATGGTCAGGACAGCTATCGTGAATTGATTTGGTAGCTCAAGCCATTAACCTTTAGCCATTAGCCATTAGCCATTAACTAATAAATTACTTAGTCGTATTCTCAAGCACGTAGTCTGGACCCGCTGTTTCAGCTGTCACAACCGCAAGTTTAGACACGTCTGCGCCTTCACCTTGGTAAGCGTTAATGCCATTTTCTACAACGACTTTTGGTAGCTCAACCGAGTAGCCTTCGATCAGTTCAGAATCCGTTACTTGACCTACGTAAGTTTCGTCTGTGTAGGTTGCGCCGACTAATGGGTAATCTTGCGTTGCACGCACACTTACAAATTCAGGAGATTGCGAGTTATCAACCACGTTGTGTTTGAACGCCACATCAACGCCCGCATAAATGCCTTCCACTTCTGCGTTGTCAAACAAACTTACACGGTGGCTTTGGTTGCCGTAAACAATGCCCCACTCAGTGTCGACTAGAGAGTTATTCTCGATGGTGATGTTTTTCGGTGTCCACTGCTTGTTCAGCTCTTTGCCTTTCACCGATTGATCTAGCTGCTCACCATTCGCTACGTCGATAATACCTGTGTTAATAACAATGCCGCCACGTAGGTCAGCGTTGCCTTCGATCAAACCATCGCGGCCTCGAGTGTTTGCAATGTAGTTATTGCGAATCACATGATCTTCATCGTAGATACGGACGCCGCCGGTTAGGCGCTTTCCATTGCCAAGAATCATATTGTTCTCAACCGTGTTGCCTTTTCCGTGACGCAGTGAAATAAGCGCGGTGCTTTGGAAAATAGTATTACCTGAGATCGTGTTGTCGCCCGACTTAATCGAGATAAGCTCACGCTCACCATCCATATCGATCATCAGGTTGTTCACGAACTTAGAACTTGAATCCCACTGTGAAGCTTTAGAATCACCAATACGGATCGCTTCCCAGCTGTTGCCGTTGTAACGAATCGCTTCTTTGATATCGAATTCATTGAATTGGTTAGGCTTTTGATCCATGAAGATATTATTTGCGATCAGGTGGTTGTCGGCTGTGTCATCTTTTTGTACACCGATCAAAGTGCCGCGTTTTTGCTTACCTTCGAAACGGTTGTTGATGACTTTGCCATCTTTACCCCACAGAGAAACCCATAGGTACTTTGGATACTCAGAACGACGCTCGTCTGGCTCGTACGTGTAATCATGGTTGAAGTAGTAGAATGTTGAGTTTTGCAGCGTGTTGCCATTACCCATCATACGTACTGCACCAAAGCGTTCGTTAGGACCGCCCTCAGTAAATACCAAGCCATCAAGCGTGATGTCATCGCCTTTCAGTTCAAACTGAATCAAACCAGTGATCCACGCAGAGCCTGCTTGCTCAGCCTTGATAGTGATGTCATTCGCCGTGATCGTCACTTGACCTAAGTTCGCGTATTTACCGGCAGGGATAACCACTTCGTCGCCATCTTTTAGGTTTTCAAATTGTGCTTTAAGCGCAGCCACTTGCTCTTCCGAAGCAACGGCTAAAGTGTCGCCATCTACCTCTGTTAAGCGGTCACTGCTCAATAGGTAACTACGGTCAATTTCGCTAACAGCAGGCGTAGCTTGTTCAGCGACACTGACTACGGGTGCTGTTTTTTCTTGTGTTGTACAGCCTGTTGCAAAAGCGAGTGTGAACGCGCTAATAATGCTTACCGATAATAATTTTTTGTTCATCGTACATCTCACATTAAAGTTTGGATTATAAAAATGACGACCACCCGTTCAGGTGGCCGTGATGTTATTTAGGATGCGTATTAAATTAGCCTTCGGCTGGAGTCACTTCGTCTTGTTGCTCGACTTTGTCATCGACTGCTTTAACAAGTAACAGACCAACAGAGAACACAATCAAGCCACACAGAACGAATACCATGCGTCCCCACATTGGGTTTGGCAGTACGAACATAGTCATTACGCCCACACCCGCTACCGCGATAAGTGAACCCAACATACGACGTTGCTTGTTATCCAGTTTCTTCTGTTCATTACTTTCAGCAACTAGTGGCGTCGCTAGGTTGTTGAAGAACTTGTCTACGTCTTTCTCACGGTGCTCAGCAAGAGGCTTGTAGAACAGTGTTGAAAGAACAAAGAAGCCAGCAGTAAATATGATGTGACCGATAAGGCCGATAGCCACTTTCAGGTCAGCCCACTCACGGCCAGTTAGTTCATTTAGACCGAACCAGTTTTGAATCATGTCCGCAGTGATAACGAAACCAACGAAGTAAGAAACCACACCACCTACAACTAGCGTGCCCCAACCTGCCCAATCCGGTGTTTTACGGATGAAGAAGCCACAGAATGCTGGAATTGTCATTGGGAAGCCGATCAATGCGCCCACGTACATCATGGTGTCGAAAAGGCTCAGACCTTTAAGAGAGTTGATGAACAGAGCAACCAAGATGATCGCGATACCGAAGAAGGTAGACGTTAGTTTAGAAACAACCATTAGCTCTTTCTCTGTCGCTTTAGGACGAAGAATCGGCTCGTAGAAGTTCTTAACGAAGATACCTGAGTTACGGTTTAGACCTGAGTCCATTGAAGACATTGTTGCTGCGAACATAGCGGCAATCAGAAGGCCAACCATACCTGCAGGCATGTATTCTTGAACGAAGTAAAGGTAAGCGAAGTCAGCGGCTTTGCTGCCAGCTTCTGGGTAAGCAGCTGCTAAATCAACACCTTGACCAGCCATGAACCAAGAAGGCATGAACCAGATGATTGGACCAAGCGTCATTAGTACACAAGCAAGCAGTGCTGCTTTACGTGCGTTGTTTGAATCTTTTGCAGCAAGGTAACGGTAAGAGTTAAGCATGTTGTTGGTAATGCTGAACTGCTTTAAGAAGATGAACACAGCCCAGATGCTGAAGATGCTCATGTAATTAAGGTTGTCACCCGTGATGAACGAATCCGTTGGGAAGTCGCTAATGATCTGCGTAACACCGCCACCGTGGTAAATAGCAACGACTGCACATGTCACCGTTACTGCCATGATGATAACCATCTGCATAAAGTCAGATGCGATTACCGCCCAAGAGCCGCCCGTCACTGACATCACCAGTACAACCAGACCCGTTAGGACAATCGTCGTTGTCATATCAAAGCCGAAGATACCCGATGCGATGATTGCTAGACCATTCAACCAAATACCTGCAGAGATAACGCTGTTTGGCATACCAGACCAAGTAAATACTTGCTCATTCACCTTACCAAAACGCATACGAATCGCTTCAATTACCGTCACAACACGCAGTTGACGGAACTTCGGAGCGAAGTAAAGGTAGTTCATTAGGTAACCGAATGCGTTCGCGATGAAGATAATCGCTACGGCAAAGCCATCGGTAAAGGCTTTACCTGCTGCACCAGTAAATGTCCAAGCACTGAACTGGGTCATAAATGCGGTTGCACCTACCATCCACCACAGCATATTACCTCCCCCACGGAAGTAATCACTTGTCGTACTTGTAAACGTTCGAAACATCCACCCTATCGCAATTAAGAATAGGAAGTAGATGCCAACTATCAGGGTATTGAGTTCCATCGTTAGACCTTTTATTTATGTTTTTTTGTTGAGGTCACTATAAATAAATGGCAAGCATATTTGTACTACAATAATCCAAATGCGTGACAATGATCTTACAGTCTGACACTCAATTAATCATACAAGTGATCGAGTTCAAAGTTGCACCACCTAGGAGCGCAATTCCTCAAGTCAGTGCAGTTATCCGCACTAAATTTCGACCAAAACCCCGAAAAACATGAACAAAGTCTCTAAAAATCGAAGATTCATCGTTAAAAACTATTATTCTTGACGATCAAAGCTTAAAGAAGAGCAGCAAAAATATCGTTAGATATAATTTATAAAAATGAATTAAACCAATGCATTTGTAGTACAAATAAGATCGATAATTTGCTTTTAAAAGTTCCCTATATTAGGCAGCCAATAATGAAAACTTGAAAACCACTATTAGATACTGACAGGGATACACGGAAGTGAAATGCTTTTAACACACCCGTTACACTTTCCCCGTCCAATAAAAAGGTGTCATTATGAAGAAATACGTTCCAATCTTAATTGCTCTTAGTACGGTATCTTCTATGAGCTATGCAGCAACACCGCGTGAAGATGCTGTTGACTACTTACAGATGCGTAAAGGCGTGGCTTACCAAGTAAACCATTCAAAACCTTTCACTGGTCAATTTGAAGAGAAGTTCGATAACGGCCAAGTCGCGACCCAAGCTCAGTTTGCCGATGGCTTAGAACTTGGGCTAGAAACTAACTGGTATCCGAATGGCCAAGTCGCTTCTAAAGTGAATTACGTAAAAGGTGAACTGCAAGGCAAAGCTGAAACCTGGTATCCAAACGGACAGAAAAAAGCAGAACTCAATTATAAAGACAATGAACTATCAGGCACCGCCTCTCGCTGGTATCCCAATGGGGAACAAAGCTTGACAGCTGAATACAGCGACGGACAAAAAGATGGATTGGTAACGGACTACTACCCGAACGGAAATAAGGCCAGCCAAGCGAAGTTTGATGAAGGTGAAGTCGCGAACGGAAAACTTACTCGCTGGAATACTAACGGTGACAAAGTTGAAGAACTGACCTTTAAAGATCACAAAGTCACCTCTAAACAGGTGTGGATGCCTACAGAAAGCTAAGCCTCAAGAACAGCTCTCACGGAGCTCTTTGATATAACTAAACGCCTGCTGTTAAAGTTTGCAGCTACACGTCTGCAACTAAGAGACAAGAGAAGAGAAACGAACATTCATGTGATTAAGCGTGAATGTTCGTGGCTTTGATGCTGTAACAGACTCACTTGAGCGTGTTGTCATCAACCTAAAAGCCTATTCTTAAGCCGCGGTTTACACGCTTATTGAGCCGCACACGACTCTCTACTCAAATTTCAAATAAAAAAACGCTCATGTTGCCTGTATCAACATGAGCGCAAGGGTAGATCTTCGACTACCATCTCCTACCTTTCTAGATGAAAGCAGAAGTTATAATTAGAATAGTTGGGAGCAATAATCAAAATGCTTTCGCAAGCACTTCAACGATTTCTTCTTTGTCGCTGATGAGAACAACGGGTAACGATTCGAACCCAGTTCATTCCTATCAAGTTCATACTTATATAGCAGGCTATGTCACTACCTTGCCTACTACATTTCAAACCTTCTCTGATTGAGCTTTAAATCACCTCAAGTAAATGTCTCATGTTCTTAAAGCGGTGGATTTAATCCATTTAGCTTCAAGACCACTCTTACTTATTCGGCTTCACACCGTCTGTTCATGCAATCAACACAGCAAAGTTATGTGTTGCTAAAGAAAGTTAGTAAATAATAATGTATTACAAATAAAAATGGTATCTAAAGGTTCAATTTTTTGCTGTAGCGCACATTTATTGATGAACAAAACTCTTCAAAACCATGATCAACAGCCAAACAAATCACTAAAAAACATCAACTTAACGAAACAACTCGATTTTGTAACCCTTTGTAAATAGTGGTTTTGTCCTAACAACACGATCAAGTTCACAGATCATCACGCCTCGGATCGCTACCATATTTGTATTATTTAAATGCAAAACAAATTTGAAATAACCAAGAAATAATTTCAAAAACAAAATGCATTTAAGACAAGAACTACTCTATTTGGCTTGTAATTATGGCCAATACTCAACCATATAAATATGGAATTAATACCATGAATAAAACTAAAATCGTGATTGCTGTGGCATCTGTACTCGCTGCTGGCTCTGTATCTGCTGCGTCTTTCGATATGAGACACGAATACAAGAGTCATACAGATCAACACGCTACTCGTGTAAAACTTGGCGATAGCATTGGCAACTTCCTTGTAGATATCGAAGCGAAATTCAAGGGAGAAGACGGTAAATTCATGGAAGATTTGAAGAACAATGGTTGGGAGCTTGGTCTAAACTACCGTCATGTACTAAACGATAACTGGACAATGACTTACGGTATGCCAATTGAAGCTCGTGAATCTGGCGTTACATACAAGCCTCAAGTTCGTGCAACATACAAAGTGGATAGCGTTGATGGCCTAAGCCTAAGTGCTCGTTACCGTTACGATATGAGACAGAACACTAGCAGCTCAGAGTATCAATTCGATGACAATGGTGATGTTATTGTTGATAGTGACGGTGTTCCAATCACGGTTGATAAAAACGTTTCTAATCAACGTCGTCACCGTCTAACGGCAAACGTTAACTACTCAATGGAAAACTGGCGCTTTGGTCTAGAAGGTAACTACTACAAAGCGGATGGCTATGACATCTACGACAACGACGATACCAACTACGAGTTGAACGCAAGCATTCGCCATATTATGGGTCAATGGGCACCATATGTAGAGTTTGGTGATGTGAGCACTTCATCAACTAAAGCGACTCGTGAACTGCGTAGCCGTGTTGGTCTAACTTACAGCTTCTAATCGATAGCTACATGAATAATCTAAGATAATTACTGTCCTAATTTTCTAAGACCTAAACAAAAGCCAGCTTAATCGCTGGCTTTTTTTCCTTTAAAATCAGTAAAATAAGAGCCGCGCACTTGCAGCTCTTTTTCCTAGTGACTAATCCGATAGAGAAAGGCAACGGTCACATTATCGTTAGGCACAACTCGCTTCTGCTGAGCCAAAAACAATTCCGCTGTCGAAACGGCATCGGCTAATGCATTGTGGCTGTTGTACTCAGGAAGCCCGTACCTTTCGCGAGTCCCTGCCAAGGTTAAATCGACTTCTTCATGATTGCTGATCGCTTTCTCCATGCTTTTCTCAATACACAAGGTATCAAGCCAAAGCAGAGGAATCGCTCTTAAACCGTAGCAGCGAAGAAGGTATTGGCTAATGAACTTCTCTTCGACCACACAAGCGTGTGCGACAATGATCTTGCCTTTTGCTGCTTCGAAAAACGTCAGCATCGCATCATGAATAGAGGCGCCCTCTTCTAACATTTGCGGCGTAATATGGTTGATAACAGCGGTTTCAGCGTTGATCTGCGAATCGTTATTCAGATAAATATGCTTGGCTGACGCTAAATCGATTCTCCCTTTAACCACATCGACCCACCCCATAGATAAGATAAGGTCTTGCTCGCTGTCTAAGCCCGTGGTTTCGAGATCTAAAATGATGTATTCGCTGTCTTTGGCCAAGTCCGTCATTTCAGGACAAGGCTGCTCTACGAGATCATGTAACGCCTCTGGCAACTTAACCGTTCCCAAATATTGCTTACGTTTACGTTTAATTCGCTCAAGCGGGTGAAAATAGTTTAACAAGGCTTTCATTAACGTGCTCCGAAACGAATTTTCGCCGCTTCTTGAAGGTCAGCAATGATCCTAAAGGCATCTTTCAAATGTTTACGCTCAAAGCTACCAAAGCTATCTGGGTTGATGTTGTTGTCAGGCACATCCCCGTTCTTCAGCGCTTCAAGTTGATGGCCAAAACGGAAAGAGAGAATGAACTGGTAAGCACCCAGAATGTTCTTGAATGCATCGTCGCTCAGCATGCCTTTTTCATTAGCAGCAGCGAAACGTTCGTCAGTCGCCGACAAGTCGCACTCCACAGCAAGGCCATAAATACGCGCTAAGTCGATAATCAAGTTGATCGCGTACTTCTTCACGTTCAGCGTTTTCTTATTCTCACCTGACTTCTCTAGCACTAAGCTATTGAAGATGCCAAGTGGCGGGTTGGTATTGACCGCGTCTTTCACTAGCGTGCTTAAAAACTCACGGTTACCGCGAATATTGCTATGCAGCTCATCGCGCAGAATACCTTCGAACTCACTGTTGCCGTAGATAGTACGAATTTCTAGGAACACACTGATATTAAGCAAGCGTTCGTACTCTGGGTTAGCCACCCACTTCTTGTAGTAGTGCTTCCATACACTGAGTGGCTGACACCATTTTGGCGTCGCAGCCATGAAATTACCTGGACATAATGGGTAGTGACAGCTTGCTAAGCCGTTGGTCACCATCATCGCTAAGTGTTTGAAGTAAATACGGTCACTGTCGGTTGCATCGTCAGCAAGAACAATCGCGCTGTCTTGGTCCGACAACATGTGCACTTCATTACGTGCGTGCGATCCGGCTACGATCCAAGAGAAATCACACGGTGGTGGGCCTAACTTATCAATCGCTATTTGAATCAATCGACGGGTGTAGGCGTCCATAATCATGGTCATTACCTTGCCGACGGTTTCAGGCGCCACTTTACCTTCCACCAGCGCTTCAAAAATAGCTTGTCGCTCTGAGGTGAACGAAGACATGGTTTTCACGCTGCCCGCGTATTTGATTTTCTCGATCAAGAATATCGCTTGAACACGGTGGTTTTGAACCAAATGAGACGTAGTAAGAAGACCAACGACCTTATTCTCTTTCACAACGGGCAAGTTACGGATATTAAATTGCATCATGATAGAGGCCGCATGCAGCACCAGATCATCCGGTTTTACAGTAAGTGGAGAGTGCGTCATTACCTCTGAGATCAGGCTATCAGTACTCACGCCGTGGGCAATCACTCGCTTAGTCATGTCTCGGTCGGTGATCAAACCAACAATGGTTTCACCTTCATAGATCACGGCACACGGTGAGCGTTGATGAAGCATTTCAACCGCAACCGACTGGATGGTTTGCTCAGACTTAACAATTGCCACCTGCCCGCTTGCCACTTCCTCAACTTTACGAATGAACAGGCCTTTCTCTTTATTCGACCAGACCACATCCAGTGCCGACTTCAAGCGAACCTGCGCCTGTGAAGCAAAGTGTTCTGCGCAACTTGGAAAGGCTTTGAAAAGCGTTTGAAGTGCCGAGTGTGGAATCACATAAAGTAAGGTGTTTTCGATTGCGACAGCTCTATAGCCTTTTTCGTCGTTGACTTCAGAATCTAAGAACGTAAAGCCAAACAAATCTTCACTGCCTAGACGGGCACGAAGCACACCGTCCGATTTTCTTTGCTCCATAGATCCTGTTCGAATGATATAGAGCGACTTTTCTTTTCCTGACTCGCATAGATCGACGACATCCCCTTTGGCTAGATAGGTAATCTGAACATTAAAAGCGAGGTCACGAAGCGCTTCTTTAGGGATTTTATCGAAAGGGTCTATCTGACCGATGAACTGAAGAATATTTGGCAATAGAGACTGAGGCATATAATCACACTCGCATTAATTTGATTAGTATTATTATATAACTAACAATGCTGGTTACTAGCGGTTTTAGCAAAACAACGCACATAAGACTAAATATTGGACATCGGTCAAGTTTTCATCAATTTTGGATGTAAAAAAAGCACGTATTAAACGTGCTTTCAATAGATAACTGTCTGTAGTAACAGCAATTTTAGGTTGACTCCACTAGGTATCCAGAGCAACGTTCGATAGAAACGGCTAAGACCTTAGAGTTGAAACCTCACCCAAAACACTAAGCTAGCTTGCTACTGGCAATCTGTGGTTAGTATCTAATAGATGACTTGCAGAAGCTTGGCGTGCTTTATCACTGTTACCCGCCATGATTGCTTCATAAATTTGACGGTGTTCATTAATACACGTACTTCCCTCTTCTGAAGAATGAGAAATAAAGTTAACAAACATTGTCGTTAAGATATTGCCAAATGGAAGGTAAAAGTCATTACCTGTTGCATTGAAGATGAGGCTATGGAATTTCATATCAATATCTAGCCAACTGTCTTGGTTAAACTCTTCAGCACCTGATATTTCTACCATCTGTTGGAAAATGCCCGACAGTTCAATGCGTTGTTCAGCGCTCGCGAACTGAGCAGCCAATGCACATGCTTCTGGTTCAATCGCGCGACGTAAGCCCAAAAACTGATGACAGAATTGGTCTGTATCTGCCAAACCATCCATCCATTCGATCAATTGCGGGTCTAAAAAGTTCCAGAACGCACGGTCAACAACGCGAGTACCGATCTTTGGTCGAGATTCTAGTAGGCCTTTTGAAGTAAGAAGCTTAACCGCTTCTCTTAATGCAGTCCTACTAATTCCAAATTGCTCACACAGAGCCATTTCACCAGGGATAATAGAACCTTGAGGCAAATTGCCCGACAAAATACCACGAGCGATTTCACGTGCAACTTGCACATGAAGGCTTCGCTTAGAGCCTGAAATAGAATTGAAAGAGCCAGCCATGTGTCTACTTACTTATTAGATATGTATTATTTAACCCGGACTATAGCACTGATTTATATCTGCACCAACTAAGTATAAGAATAACGTGAGGTCACGAATGATATAGGCTAGCGAAGATTTTATGAATATTATAAGTATTTAGTTCATCAAACTAATTAAAAACATTTATTCATACAAATGGTTCTTATTTACACCGTTTTTTGTATGCGCAAACTCACAAAACGACTCTTACTCTCACTATTTATGTCGTTGATGATCAGTTTTGAGATGACTATCCTTGAATACCGCAAGTGTTATTGTATGATTTATTAACGCGAATAATCTACAATATAGGCGACTGTGATGTTTAACGATTTAAAAGGCAAACGCATTCTAATTACTGGCTCTACTGCAGGTATGGGCTTAGCTACAGCACGTATTTTCGCAAAGTATGGTGCAAAAGTTGGTATTAATAGTCGTGCTTCTAGCCCAAAAGTTGATGACGTTCTATCTGAACTTACCGCACTGGGTGGCGATGTTGCCTTTTTTCCTGCAAACCTAATGGACACATTAGAGTGCGAAAGGTTAGTCAAAGAGTTCACTGATCATTTTGGTGGCATGGACGTGTTGATTAACAACGCCGGTGGCCTTGGTGGTCGCGCCAATCTAGAAAATATCGATGATGAGTTTTATGAGCGCGTAATGAACCTTAATGTTCGCTCTGCGCTGATGACAACCAAGTTCTCTATCCCGCACTTACGCGCCTCTGCTGCTGAGTCCGGGCAAACATCTTGTGTGATTAGCACGGGTTCGATTGCCGCTCGCGAAGGCGGTGGTGTTGGTGCAGGCATCTATGCCGCGTCTAAGGCTTGGTTACACGACATTCACCGCAATTGGGTGAAAGAGTTCGCGCAAGACAATATCCGTTTCAACATTGTTTCACCGGGCACTATCGACACCGCATTTCACGATGGCAAGAGCGACGATTTGAAAGCGACCATTGCTAACAACATTCCAATGGGACGCTTTGGCAATATTGATGAAGTTGCTCCTTCATTTGCTTTCTTTGCATCGCACGCTTGCAGCGGTTACATCACAGGTCAAATCCTAGATGTTAATGGCGGACAAATAACGCCTTAGTTAGCTGGTTTATATAAGCTCACTCAGCGATTTAAGTTCGCCACACTATATAAGGTCAACAGACCAGAGTAGATGAGGGAAAACCTCACACTAAATTCGACGTATACACTGACACTAAACACCAGATTCGTCTGGCTTTTAGTGTTTTCAAAGTTTCAATTTCAGGTGGTTTAAATGTCAATATTTACATTGGTGGAAGATTCAAGCCGCCGAATTCATGTTCAAGTGGCGAGACAAATTGCTCGCAAGATCTTGTCAGGCGAGTTAGAAGAAAATCAAAAGTTACCCAGCGAAATGGAGCTGTGCGAAATCTTTGGAGTGAGCAGAACTGCCCTTCGAGAATCAACTAAGCTACTTTCGGCAAAAGGTTTAATCGAGTCGAAGCCAAAAGTGGGCACTCGTATCAAACCGAGAACACAGTGGCACTTCTTGGACCCGCAATTGCTGTACTGGATCCAAGATTTAGAAGATACTAAACCCTTCTTGTCTCAATTTTTAGGCTTAAGAAAAGCGATTGACCCGGAAGCGTGTGCGCTCGCTGCAACCAATGCAACTGTAGAGCAACGCAAAGAGCTTTCGATTCTTTTCCAGAAAATGACCATCGCAGCAAATAGCTTCGATTATGAAGAGTGGACGACCAACGATCACCTGTTTCACCAAACGATTTTCTTATCGACAGGTAATCAATTTTACATTCCATTCGCGAACATTCTGTCGACTATCTTCAAGCAGTTTATCGACCACTCCGCTGAAGGCGGTCGCTTCTGTTTAGAAGAACACAAAGCGATTTACGACGCAATAATGTCTGGCGATACCAAGCAAGCTCGAATTGCTTCTCAAGTCCTGCTAGACGATGAGAACCAAAAGCTCTCTAGGGTTGAATTAGCCATCGCATAACCGAGATTAACCAAACTGACTTGTTTTTCAAAGACACAAGTCAGTCTTGTTTTAGCACCCATTTTTTAACCATCAACTACCGTAGTGTTTTCTTCTTTAAACGCTCTACTCCGCCACCTCAGAGAAAGCTTACGGTTATACACATAAGGTGTTGTTTGTGTCTTCACAATCGTACGTAAGGAAAAATTTCTCTCTCGCCTGGCCCCTCGCCTTAAACGGTATCTTGATGCAGTCGATGTTGATGATCGACACACTGCTTGTCTCTCCTCTTGGTGAAATCCCTTTAGCTGCAATGGGGATTGCGACGACTATCGTTGCCTTTGTACTGGGAATTCAAATGGCGCTGGCAAACGGTACTCAGTTAGTATTAAGCCGCGCAGTGGGCTCTGGCATCGCCGCATCATTATCTAAAGCATTTTGGGCAGGGTTATTTATCAACCTTGGCGTAGCAACACTATTTTGGCTTCTACTTACTTTTTTCGAACAACCCTTGATTCAAGCTTTAACAGATGACGCTTCCCTTCACTTAGAAATCAGCCGCTATCTAGACATCTCGAAATACATCGTTATTTTTACCGCGTTAACGCAGGTGATCATTGCTTTATTTAATGCGCTAGGCAGAACTAAAGTCCCATTCAAAGGTTACTTAATTGAACTGCCTATCAATGCTGTACTCTCATATGTGCTGATTCATGGTTTTTCTAATTTTGAAGGGATTGGAGTACAAGGCGCTGCATTAGGCAGCATTATTGCAATAACGATCCGCTTGCTGTATTTGGTTTTGTGCGTGCATTTAAGCTCAGCGATTTCACTCAAATTAGACGCTCAGCGCTCTGAATTCTTTACCAACGTTCGCCGTCACTTTATCGAAATATTCCCTGTAGCAGCGAACGTGACCATGCTTTTGATTGGCGCAACGATATATCAATTGTTGTATTCGCAACTTAACATCAACGCTTACGTAGCGATTACTTTGGTGATGCCTTGGATCAGGGCTGTCTCTCAATTTATTACCGCTTGGGCTCACTCTTCCGCAATTACTATCAGCCAAGCGATTGGCTCTAAAAAGATGGATGACCTAGTCAAAAACGTCGATACCAGTATTGATATTGCGGTCGTCATTTCTTTTGTGTGTGCAATCTTGTTCGCAGGATTAAGTCTGGTCATTGGTGACATTTACCCGAACTTGGATGAGTCTACCTATCAAGCATTGGCCGTTATCGCCCCACTCTACATCTTCTTGCCGATTGTCCGTGGCTACAACACGGTTCATGGGAATGTACTAAGAGCACTAGGAAAAACGACCGCAGTCTTCAAAATCAACTTTACTGGTCAATGGGTAATTTCAATTCCATTGTGTGCATTGATCATCTTTGGATTAGACGGTTCTATCTTTTGGGCTTTCGCTATCCAACCATTCGAAGAAGTCGTTAAAGCTTTCCCATTCCGTCATTTGGCTCGAAAGTCTCTTAAAGAGTTTGATGCCGACAAAGCTAAAGAGTTGATGTATGACTAAACTCCGTATCGAGTTGCCGTCCTAAAATCTTCCCACGCGTTCTGAATACAACCTTGTCTTTTGACAAGGTTGTATTGTTTCAGCTGTACCGTTCATTGGTAAGCTTCATTGTACTCTCGCTGATACCCGGCTCATCTTAAATCTCATAGAAAACAAAAAGACCACTCAACATTCGGTTAAGTGGTCTTCGAAAATATTCCTTAAGGACTGCGTCTAGCTAGCCTATTGGTTATGCTATGTGCTATTTACCGTTCAACTTAAGCGCTGAGAAAGTCACACTGTTGTAATCGCCATTCTTTTTATCGATAGCGAAATCGCCAGTACCGCCACAACCAGGTCCCCATACAGGGTGAGAATCGCTCACGCTACATTGGCCGTATGCGCCCGCTTTGTAGTAAAAATCATCTTCAGCATAGCCCGTTGGTGAGTCAAGTTCATCGATGCCCTTACTCAGGTCGATTTCATACTTAACGGTATCGTGACGCTCGGTTTCAAACGTTAGGTACATCATGGTGCCTTTCACTTCCACTTTGTAGCTAAACTCTTCACCAAGAGCAATGCCTGCTTCACCCGGTTCCGCTGGGTTTTCCCACGTGTTACCCCAAACAGGGTAAGCTATATCGGCACGGTTAGGATCTTTTTTCTCTAGGTTACGCTCATAGTTCCAAAATACTGAACCCATTTCTTGGCCAGGAAACTTCTTATAGAAGATCTTTAGTGGTTCATTACCATGCCCGTAACCAGTTCCAGCTTTGATTAACTCATTATGTTTTTTAGCGTGAATCTGACCAACAACCACCGAGTGAGCTGGGTACTTTTCTGGGTACTTAGCGTTAATCGCTACGTGATTCACTTTTAGGGTCGCTTCTAGCGTGCCGCCAACGGCACTGTACTCGCTTGCTGATGGATGGCTAGACAATGCCCATTGGTTTCCTTTGTCCGCCGTATCGATTGAGAAATCAGCACCGCGTGGCATCTGGCGTAACTCAGAGCGTGCGTTTTTCGAGTTCTTCGTGGTAATAGCTTGGTTTTGTACTTCAAAGACGAGATTACCGTCTTTATCAAGGTGGAAGAAATCGCTGTGTGAGTAGCTCATCATTGCCACCCCTTCGATTTCGTCAACACGTCCATCTTCATTGATATCTGAAGGTATAGTTATTTTCCAATTGTGCATATCGAATTTATCGGCAGGTACGGGGTAAGAAACACCGTTATTTGCGAAAGTAACCATTGGTACAGTCGCTAATAGCGCCACTGCTAATATGTTTTTCTTAAACATGACTCATCCTTTATTGTTAACAGATACCGAGTACACACTCAGTACAGAAACCACTTTTGAACACGAATTAGTACTAAATATTTTCTCTTCGACTTAAATAAGCCAACCGATAAATAGAATTTACATTTAGCCATTTTGTAACTTTTATTAAACATCTGGCTATGGTTTATATTTATGCCTCTCAACATGCTCCCTATGTTTAAGCCACGATGGTTAAAATCATCATTATTAACATATAGAAACACTTAATATTTGTATTATTTTAACACATGCAAAAAAGTGAGTTTCTAAGGTTTGTGAATATGAGAAGTACGTCATGATTGATTTAATACACAAGCCCTAAATTGAGATATTCATAACATTTAGCTATATACTTGGGCCATTAGTCAGAACTTTTTGATAGATCTCACAGAAATCTGACTCAATAATAAATACCATATTTGTCATACATTAATTTAATACCATGTAAGGTATTGGTTTGTGAGCCACGGGTACATTGGATGTATCCAGAATTAAAAAATAATAGTGAGACAAAGGTATGAATTCTGTTACAAAAATTGCTGCAGCTGTTGCATGTACTCTTTTAGCGGGCACAGCTACTGGTGCATCTCTTGATTATCGTTACGAGTATCGTGCTGCGACGGATTATACAAAAACAAATGGCGACACGGCTCACGTAGACGCTCGCCATCAACACCGAGTGAAGCTAGGTGAAAGCTTTAAACTGTCAGATAAGTGGAAGCACTCAACGGGCCTTGAAGTTAAATTCCATACTGACGATTCTTACTACGACGCAGATTCTGGCGAAGTTAAATCAGCAAACAGTAGAAGCTTCTATGACGGCAATTGGTATATTTACGGTATGGAAGTAGAAAATACAGCAACTTACAAAGTCGATAACAACTGGTATCTACAAGTTGGTATGCCGATCGCTTGGGACTGGGATGAGCCGAACTACAACGGCGGTGACTGGAAGATGAAAAAAGTCACTTACAAACCTCAATTCCGTGTTGGTTATAATGCGGATATGGGATTAACGACTGCCATTCGTTACCGTCACGAGTATACTGATTTCCGCAACCATACACAGTTTGGTGATAAGGATTCAGAAACTGGCGAACGTTTAGAATCAGCTCAAAAATCCAAAATAACGCTAACAGGTGCATATAAAATTGAGTCTCTACCGAAGCTTGGTCTTTCTTACGAAGCAAACTATGTAAAATCTTTGGATAACGTACTTCTTTATAATAGTGATGACTGGGAATGGGATGCTGGCTTAAAAGTAAACTACAAGTTCGGTTCTTGGAAACCTTTTGCTGAGATTTGGTCTTCTGATATCAGCTCATCTTCTAAAGATCGCGAAGCAAAATACCGTGTTGGTGTTGCTTACTCATTCTAATTAGAAATAGTCAATTTATAAAATACCCCTCTCATCTTGTAAATTTTTGGGGCATATTTTAAGCACTTTATTTAAATAATAGGATGTTCTAATTAACGTTAGTTTCATCCTAATAAATATTTAACGACTATTCATTATCTATTTCTTATGTGATTTACATATGGATTTAATATCATAAAGAGAATATTTTATGCAGATTTCTAAAGTCGCTACAGCTGTCGCTCTTTCGACAGGTTTATTATTTGGTTGTAACAGTGACGGTTTACCTATCCCGACCGATGGTTCTACTGATCCAGGTAACCAACCTTCAGCATTAACTACGGGTTACTGGCAAATCAGTGATGGTAACTCCGCTTCAATATCCGCGTCATCAAACGCTGATCTACCAAATGTTTATGTTTTCCAAGAAGATGGCAATCATAAATACTATGACGATGATGATGACTTAGGTACTTACACGATTAAAGATGCAAGTGCTTCTACTAATAATTATGATGAAGAAGCCGGTACGGTCTCTTTCACATATTATGAAACAGGCACATCAACGATCGAAATTCTAGATGGTGTTTTTTCTTTCGATGACGCTGGTGCTCTGAATATTTCAGATAACACCACTGGCATAGACTACTCTGGTTCAGACCAAACTGCGACTGACGCCGTACAAGAAGCTATCAGTAAAGCCAATGAAGCAAATGGTATCAATGGCTACGTTCAAATCTTGGACACCAACAATGGTGGTGTAAAGAATGATGTGGGTGAACTACGTTTGAAATTGTCTGACAGCAGCACAGGGGCAACAGTAGACAGTATCGCATCAGGAAAGGTAACCGTTGACTTAATCTACCAAGTAGATGAAGACACCGAGCAAGAAGCGAATGGTTCAGGTAACAACGCTTATATTAGTCTCTACGCTTCTGGTACTTCTAACACTAATTTACACGGCGAAGTTATTTTTAATGCTGGAGAAATTTTCTACCGTTCCACGGTTACCGATAGTAGCGGTAAACCTCAAATTCCTGATGAGCCTGTAGGCACTTACACTTTAGGTGAAGATCTCGCGGTTGAAATCAGTTGGGCGAGCGGTTACTACACATTCAAAGTCAATGACACTGTATACGACAATAGCGGCAACGGTTTTGAGGCTTTCGACAAAGCTGCCGTTACTATCGTGTCATTGAAGCTTGGTGATACTTCTAACACAACACACTACGAGTTAAACGCTGACAACTTTAAAGTTTATTCGAATGACACAGCTTCTGATGAGCTAGTATTTGAAGATAACTTTAACAATTACCCGAATGGCCAAGCGCTATCAGGTAATCCGTACAACAACAATACTGCGGAAGCGACAGTTGTTGTTGATGGCGGCAATACTGAGCCAGAACCTGAACCAGATCCAGATCCAGAGCCCGGCGAAGTAACAGACAACTTCGATTCTTATACTGTAGGTACGCAGATCGATGTGGCTAACCCTGCGTACCAGACAAAAGGTGTTGATGGGGTTTTAAATACAGCAGTGATCAGTAGTGACTTTGCCAAGTCGGGTTCTAACTCTTTACGAATTGAAGATGGTGCGGACTCAACCACTGATAATAACAAAGCTATCGTTGGCCGCGACTTTGCTAATGGCGCAGCAGAAACTGGCTCTGTTTCTACATCTGTATACATCCCTAGCGATGGCTATGTAAAAGCATCATACATTTTCTTAGGTTCTAATAACGATGCATCATCTAGTGGTCGCTTCACTGAAGTTGTATTTACATCTAGTATGATTAAATTCCGCAACGAATCAGGCAGCCAAGTTGACCTTGCTTCATACTCAAAAGACACATGGGTAGATGTGACCATTTCATGGGTAGATACAGACATTACCGTCAATGTTGATGGAACAGACTACACTGGGTTAAAAGCTGAAAGTGCAGGTGGTTCCCCGACCGCTATTGCGCTATACAATGGTGACAATGGTTCAAAAGGGACATACACCTACTTCGACAACCTAGATTCAGACCTATTCTAGTTCTCACTAGAAAGTCTGTTTGACTTGATTGCTAGATAAAACAAATCCCTATCAACGTAATTTGATAGGGATTTTTTATTGTTAGCTCAAGAATAAAAAGCAGACTGGCGATTCAGTTAAGCTCTCTGACTCAGCGGAACTTTGCTTCAGCGTTGAATAAGCACCGATGCTGCTAGTAACGAATGCCCCCTTGCCTCTCTAACTTATTTAACCCTCTCAAAAGCCCTGTATCTATCATAGATAAACAAAACCCCTCAGCTCTGCACTCAACCCACAAATTATTATTCAGCATCACCGTAGCATACAATCAAGGTATTTACGGCCTGCAAGCAACTAACCCTCAAGCGTATCCCCTTGAGTACTAGATGCGTTTGATCATCGACTTGAGCCCGCCTGAGTATTTCATTAAGCATTGGCGCTAATAAAGTGATGGCTAACCGCCCTTCTATTTATGCAAGAGTTAGAGCACGATTTATGGCTGTTGCTAAGAGTCTTGCTAAACAACCCAAAAGTGACGGTTTCAAGAACAAAACGGGAGTAATCAGCCGAGCTAACGCTTATTAGTAGACCAGGCAAAACAATACGTTCATGTGTAGACGTCGCATTAGTACATACCTTGAGAACGAAGTCGAAGTTTTCTAGCTATGGCGATTCCAAAATAATATTGGCATTGTTTAGCTTTGAATGAGAGCCAATATGACCTGTTATCAGCTGAGATTAATCATGACTGAGGTTAATGGTGATCGGCGATTGGGGAGAGGATAGTAACTGAAACTGATAATGACTACAGTTAATACTGAATGAGCTTAATGATATTGTCTTAAACTATGTGTAACTGATAACTTCAACTTAAACGACAGGCACAAAAAAGCCTCCAAACCCTGAGGCTGGAGGCTATTGCGATAGCTTAATATTAAGTGTTATTCGGTTAGATTACTTTTTGTATTGATCGTGCGATACGTCTAGTTGGTAGAAAGTCGCTTGTGAATAATCATCTAGGTCGCCGCTGATATTTTGGTTGTAAACACCGGCCTTGAAGTACATGTACTTGCCGCCTACGTCGTAACCGCTGTTGCTCATATCAACCACTTGTACAACGTCGTCTTTGCCTTCACGCATTAACGTTACAGTCATCGTGTTGCCTTTAACGTCAATACGGTAGCTGAACACTTCGCCAAGTGCGATACCATCGTCACCCACTTCAGCCGTCATGTCGCCCACTAGAGGGTAGAAGTCCTCTTTAGTTGCATCTTGGCTTTCGTGTGCGAAGTAAACCGCACCCGTTGCTTGGTTTGGCAGTTTACGGTAGTACAAACGAATTGGTTCATCGTTTTGATCGTGAATCTGACCAATGATAAAGCGGCCTACTTCGTTCGCATTACCTGTTGTTGTTGCGTGATCGATTTTCAACGTTGCTTCTAAAACGCCATCAATACCAGCAGCAGCTTCTAAGTCAGACTCAGGTGCGCTTGAGAATACCCAGTTGTTCTTGTTAACACCTTTAGTGCTAATAGACTGGTCACCACGGCGCATCATTTCGCGAAGCTCTGTACGCGCATACTTAGTATTTTTAGAGGTACGAACACCTTTCACGTAAGACTTGAAGACTAGACCACCATCGTCAGCTGTGTAGAAGATCTCTGGGTGTTGGTAACCGTTTGCAAGGTTCCACTCAGAAACATCATCAGGCTTACCGTTTTTGTCATGGTCGAATGGTTGAGATAGGTACCAATGCGTCATGTCAAAGTTTTCGCTTGGCGCGTTACCTGCAACTGGTGTCGCTGGCAGGCCTGTCGGAACTGGCAGTGCACTGCGTGTGTCACATTCAACTGAGGTCTCACAAGGGTAAACCGCTGCTACACCAAAGTTACCTGAACGAAGATCTTTACGCGCATCTTTACGTGCTTTTTCCACTGCTTTCATTTCAGCGATAATAACTGCTTCTGCTGCTACCACGTCTGAAGTGATGATATGGCTAGCAGGACATGCGTTAATGTTACAGTTAACCGCAGCTAACCCTGTCACACTGTTCCAACCATTTTTGGTGTTACCGTGACCAACGTATCTTACGTAGCGCGCTTGCACTGCTGGCTCGAATTGGAAACGCTCTAGGCCGATCGCTTTACCTGAGCTCAGTTGGTTTTCAAGTACGGTTGTCCAGGTTTCACCATCGACACTTACTTGAATATCAAATTTAGACTGGCGCTCGTTACCTTTGCTGAAAGATGCTTGAACCGCATCAAATTCTTGAACTGAACCATAATCTAGCATTGCCCACTCACCGTCACCCGCTGAAGACCAACGTGTAGTTAGGTCTTGGTCAATGAGACGATCAGGTCCGTTACCATCATGGCTACTAGCGGCAACAGCAACTGGCGTCAGAAGCGCTTCACCAGTTTCTTTGTTATTTGGGAAATCAACAGTCGGTGTGCTCGTGCTCGCACAACCAACTGCAAGTAAAATAGAAGAAGCGAGTAAGGTTTTTAGAGTAATTTGTTTCATATCTAATCCATTATTATAATACAAAGACAGCGTTCGTAAGTGAAAGATAAATTGGCAAACACGAGCTATAAGGCGTTTTCTCTCTCAGTATTTGCGATAACACAAAAATATTACGTAATCTTATAATACAAATAAAACACTTCGTTGAATAAATGAGACTGGGAACACTTTTCGCTTTTTCCATACTTTAACTGGATCACACTTCCTATTGATAAAAGACAACATATGAAAATTTAGAATGCGAAATGGGCTATCAAGGGCGAAAAATCCGAGCGGTAATGGTGAGAATGTGCATCACTCGAGCAGAGCATTTATCGTTCAGAACATCTCATTTAACAGTGTCGCAGCAGTTAAAAAAAGACCACATTGTTAGGAATCAATATGGTCTTTAAAGCAGTCATTGTTGTTACTCAAACGTTAGCTAATTCAAATAGTGTTCAGCTCTAAGAGAACTAAAGCTCACATCAAACACTTCACCCGCATAGTCGCTATCAGGCTTAAATTGTGGATAGATGCCTGCTTTGAAATAGAAAGCGATGTCTGTCGATGTCCAATCTGATGTTAACGAAACCGTGTCCCCATCTTTATCTGTGTAATCTTGTCCCCAAGGGATTAAATGAGAAACGGTGTTGGTTCCATCTAAATCATGAGTCGCCAAGTAGATACCGTCTTGATTGGCACGAATCGTATATCGCCACTCTTCACTTGCCGAATAAGTCCCTAACTCGACACTGAACGGGTCACAATGATTACAGTCTTGGTTGTTGCGCTCAAAATCAGAGTTCAGTATCACTCTTACTGGCTTACTCTCGCCTTCCCATAACAGTTTCACCAATGCTTGATTGATCTTCCAACCATGGATTTGTCCAAGTACCACTTTTGGATCTTGATTGTTGATGTTCGGGTAATCTTCAATTCGCAAGCTTGCGGTTAACTCGTGACTGGTAGCGTTCGTTCTAGTGTCGTCCAAATACCAACTTGTATCTTCATCGCTGGTGCTACAATCCGGTTGAACACTGCTTTGATACAACTCCCTGAGCTCAGAGCGAATATAGCTAGAGTTTTGGGTAGAGGTGCCGTATCCCATATCCGCTCTAAAGTGCATTCTTCCTTCATCAGTATTGAAGTAAGAAAGATCAATATCACTGTCGTACACATCGCTGTCATTTGAAAGAAGATCTTTACTCGATTCACAACGTTCTGGTTCTAACTCAGCAGCACTGTCACCACCGCTTCCATACCAATCATTCTTACTCGGTGGAATAGTCAGCTTCCAATCATTAATGTCCCAATCGTTTGATCCATCGATTTGAGTCGTGGTGTATCTCAACGCCTGATAGTAAGCAATCGCTTCACCATTCTCAAATTGGTTATAGATACCCGCTTTGAAGTAGCTCAATAAATGCTGCCAGTAAGCGATGTCTTGATTCACTTTTACTTCATCATTCACTTTGAGCGACAGTGTGTTCTCATAAACAGAAAGATCAAATTTGGTAAAACTGTCCAATTCCGCCTCACCTAAATCGTAGCGATTGTATGACGTGGCATAACAATCCGAAGAGTCAGCAGCGCTGCTACAATCAATGGCATTGTTTTTCATGACTGCCCAGTAGTGACCTGTGAGGCCATCTCGTTCTTGCTCCCAAACCACACGCAATAGCGGATGAGGGATATAACCCGTACCACTCTCATCAGTCCCCTTATTGTGTATCTGCAGCAACGTCACTTCATCATGATCAGCGGGAGAACTCGCCATGGCATGCTCAATATCAGGCAAACTTATTTCCGCATACAGGCTTCGCCTTACGCCCGCTTCGTTGATATCGAAGTTTTCTCCCTCACGAACTTCAGAGCGCATCTTGTAGTTCGTCATTTTGAAGATAAGATTTTCCGTCTCTTCATCAGCATAAAAATAATCACTGACATAACCATCGAAGTTACCATCTTTGACTTCAGAGGTTTTATTGCCCTCCTCTCCATTAGGATCAGAGACCTGAAGATCTGAGCTGGAAAGGATGTTTTGATACTTGGTAATATCATAGGGAGCAACAACACCAGCGGGCATTCCTGGGTTATTGGTATCGGAAGGATCACTGCTGTCACTGGAGCTGCTTCCACCGCAGCCATACGTAAGCGAAGCGAGTACTACGACGAAGATTGGCTTATTCACATTTATCTCACTTATCCATAAGAATAGAGTGACAATGTATATTTGTACTATTTTATGTCAATTATATATTTATCAGAATGTGAGATGCGGCAAATGAAGTGGGATGAATGAGTATTGCGTAGAGTTAGACTCAAGAAAAACGCAGAAAGGCCACTCTAAACTCGCAAGCTATTGAGTGGCTCTCAGATCAACAACTAAACTTAGTATGTTGATTTTTAAATATAAATATTAGAAAAGTTAAACCTTAAAGCTGCTCATCAAGTCACTAACGCTGCCGTTAAGTGTTTTGATTTCTGCTGATTCAATCAACTGATCTTGGCTTAGCTTATTAAGCTCCTCAACAAAGCTTTCAATCTTATGCATGTTCTTAGCAATGCTCTGAATAAGAGCGTTCTGCTCAACAGACGAACCCGAAATATCGTTATTAAAACGACTTACCGTTTCCATCTGTTCCGTTAGCTTGGCCAACATATTTACCGCTTGAACCACTTGGGCACGCGTCATTTCACAGTTACTTTTGGTCAACTCAATCGATTTAACCAAACCATCTGATTTAGACTGCAAGCCAGACAGCGCTTCATCAATTTCAGAAGTACTGATTTGAGTTCGGTTGGCTAACGCACGGACTTCATCAGCAACCACCGCGAAACCTCGGCCATGCTCACCCGCTCTCGCCGCTTCAATTGACGCATTCAATGCCAGCAAATTAGTTTGTTCCGCAATTCCTCCAATCACAGACACGATAGACTGGATGCTCTGCGTTTCATTCGCCATTGAGCGAATATCATCAGAGGTGGTGCAGACTTGCTTCTCAAGATCACTGATATAGGTTTCCGTCACGGTGTTAATTTGTTTCGTCTCATCACTGAACACAGCGGCCTCTCTTGCTGCTTCTGCCGCCGACTGAGAACTCTTCTCGACTTCGTTTGATGCTTCAGATAAGCCGTTAATTGCAGAGACCACTTGAACCGTTTCATCAGTGTGAACTTTCAGTACATCGCTGGTTTCTTTACAACCTTCACGAATACTCAGTACCTTAGTATCGAGATCCGAGTTCTTAAATTTGACGTCCTTAACCATCTCTTGCAGACCAATGATGAACAAGTTGATGTCTTTGGCGATATGCCCTAAGTCATCATTCCCCTTCTCAACAAGCCTTTGAGTCAGGTCTCCGTTACCTTGAGATAGATCGTGGACGATTTTTCTCAGTGACACGATTGGGCGGTAGAAGCGATTCAGCAGTAAAATCATCAATATCACCGAGCCAAGCACACATGCCACGATAAGGATACGCGCACTCGACATCACGCCATTCAACTGATTGAGCGCGAGTTCAGGATCGATACTAGATATCATGTACCATTCTTTCTGGCTGCCAATATCCACTTTCTTGGCCATCAAAATTCTCTGGTTGCCATCAATCACACCCTCAATGAATTGGTCAGGCTGTTCAATGGCACTATTGAGTCTCATCTGAGTATCTGCAGAAGATATATTGCTTTGCGGAAGTACGTTTTCGACTGTTGAAGCGACCACCATCCCTTTCTCGTCGATAATAATGCCTTTGGCTTCGTAGATACTGTCCAGCTGTTTAAGCTGAGTTTCCAAATCGTCAAAACGTATGTCGGCCATGATGACACGATCTTGGTATGAGTAGGTCACACCGATCATAGGCACTTGAGTACTCTTAGTGAAAAACAGATCACTAAAAGATAAGCCTGATTTCAATTTGGCTTGTTGATACCAAGGTCGAACGGTTGGATTGTATTTTTCTTTTATCCCTACACCGTTAGGAAAAGACTCTGAAGGGCGAGAGGTATAAGAACGGCCGTCGTCAAAACCCACCACAATCTTGTCAATGCCACCCAGCTTTGCAGCATAATGCATGAGTGCTTCATTCGGCACTTGGTATGGGGATTTCATGAACTCTTGTGCAACAGAGTTAACGGTATCGATGGTGCGCTGAACGGTATTTTCTATTTGATTAATTTCTATCGTTAACGAGTGATCAATCTCGTTATAAATCGTTTGGTTTACTTGATCAGTCGCCAAGTTAAGCGTGAACCAGTTCGTAAATGCCAAGGCACTGGAACTGACGATCGCCACCATTAAAATCAATTTTCCTTTAAACCCTAGAGACAATTTTGAATTCATAAAACTCATAATCCATATCAACCTATGTCTATTATTTTTATCCGAATGAAATGGTCATTTTTTAGATATTCGAAGATACGGGAAGCAAAACTTGTTCATGCCGTTCCATCGTCACAACCATCAATTTAATTAATATTGTATGTTTAATTTACTGCACTTTCTGTGAGCAATCTTGACATATTAAAACTGGCTAAAATAGCCCTGTGACATAGTTATCATTTATGCGTTTTGACTTTCATCTCATTGAATAAAATCACTATAAATTTGTAAAACGTCCAATTTCATAGTGAAAAGTCATATTTCTGTCGATAATTATCATCACCAGATTTTACTGTCCCACGCTACCTAATAGTATGCAAAAATGAGTCTTAACTCACACTTCTACCAACTAACCATTCACTCAAGGCATTCAATCTTAAAATTTATTTGTAATACAATAAGCCTTAAGTTATGGTGTATTTGAATCATAACTTAAGTTCTTTCTGGATGCTTTTGTTCAGTTCAAAGTGATAATTGAAGCAGCCGCTTTAAGGTCATTGAACTCGTTTAACGTAGAAACTGTCGGGGGATCTCGTTATTCGTTTTTTCACTTTCTATTGATCATTTGTTTTTCCAGACGGCTCGTCCGAACATGCCCATACAGTCACCAGCTGTGTGGGTTTTTTTTACTTTCTTTTCAGACCCGATATACGAGCGGTGTTAAGCCATCGCCAACAATCAGTTAAGTGCACTGGTTTAAGCTTGCGAGGAAAAGTAAGTGAGTTGGTGCTAGAAGGCTTTGAATTTACAAATAGATATAGATATAGATATAGATATAGATATAGAAACAAAAATAGGAATTGAGGCAGTAACAAAGTTGAACAGAGTTTTGAGTAGGTGTAGCTGAGGAAGTAGAAGTAGAAGAGTTTAACGAGGGAACAAAGGGTTGGGTATGGCAGATAAAAACGAACCTCGCTGAGGTATCGCCGCCTAAAAAGACAGGCAATACCCTAGCGAGGTCGTACGTCGATTACTTCTCTAGTTTAGCGAAGTAGTCGAAGATTACTGGTACGTCGTTGTTACCCATTCCTGCGTCAACAGCAGCTTGTAGGCTAGTTGCAGTACCTTGAGCAATTAGAGACTCAGTACCTAGCTCTTCACAAAGAGCAAGGAAGTAACCAAGGTCTTTGTTTGCGTTAGCAACAGAGAAACCTAGCTTCTCTTCGCCGTCTACCGCATAGAACTTACAGAATTGCATGAACGGAGAGTTAGATGGACCTGCAGACATGATGTCAAACAGTTGTTGGCCATCAACACCAGCGCGTTGAGCAACAGCGAAAGCTTGAGACATAGTCGCAACAGTCGTCATACCCATGAAGTTGTTTACAAGCTTAGTAACGTGACCAGAACCTAGAGCACCTAGGTGGAATACGTTTTCGCCTTGCTCTTCAAGAACAGGTTTAACTTTGTTGAAAGTTTCCATGTCGCCAGCAGCCATGATGTTCAGAAGACCATCTTTAGCGTGTGCAGGAGTACGGCCTAGAGGTGCGTCGATCATGCCCACGCCTTTTTCAGCTAGAGCTGCGCCGATTTTCTTAGTAGAAGCAGGGATAGAAGTACCGAAGTCTACTAATACTGCGCCTTCTTTGATGCCAGCTAGAACGCCGTCTTCGCCGTAAACGATTTTTTCAACAACAGCTGAAGTTGTAAGACAAAACTGAACGATGTCACTTGCAGCAGCTAGTTCTTTAGCAGAAGTGAATGCAGTCGCATTGCCGCGATCTGTAACGCGAGCAACAGCTTCAGCGCTTAGATCCATTACGTTTACGTGGTAGCCGCGCTTTTGTAGGTTTTCAACCATGTTGCCGCCCATAAGACCTAGGCCAATGAAACCGATTACAGGTTTAGTCATGTTCAAACTCCAAATATAGTATTGTATGATTATATGGTCATTATAATAACGACGTCTTTTCCGTTACGCAATAGTTTTAGGGTAATCCTTCAATGCTTAGACGCAAGTTGTGACGGGGATTCACTTTACGAGAAAATATGGTCACGCTTTGTACTTACAAGAGCGATATCCCAATCAAAAAATAACCTATTGATGAAATAATGCACTCTAAATGTCATACGATTAATGAGAATAAGCCACTCCAATAACGATTATTAACCTGCCGTCCCTTTTTTCAGACAAGATTAAGGCTGCCCACTGTCAGTAGTTGACAAATTATTGGAAGACAGTCACTGCCCTAGCCTTAGTAAGGTTTACTGAACACGGGTTTTAAACCAAGTTTTGTCGCCACTTACTAAGCCTGGCACTCTTGCTACTTAGCCTCTAACTAACCAACGCAACCTCTTCCCACCTCGTAGGCTACTGCCTGTTCTGTGCAAACAAAAAAACTCCGAGCTTTCACTCGGAGTTTTTAGTATCTAGCTTCTGTTGCTTCAGCGAATTACAGTTCGATTGAAACCGTTTCACCATCAACATTTAGCATTAGCGTGTTGCCTTCAAGCTTGTGAGACACTTCAACTTGCTCGCCTTCGTTCTTATTAGGAACAAGAAGCGTAAGGATGTTGTGCTCTTTTGATGGCTTGAATTCCACTTCAACGTGACGGTGGATTTCAAGATCTTTGAACTCGTATGGGTCAACTTCGCCAAAACCTTCAACGTTCTTAACTGACGTGATGTTATCAGCAGACTCGTTGATGAAGTTTACGTCTAGGTGCGCAACTTCGCCACGGATAGTGAAAGACTTGTCTGCCACGTCGTTTGCGAAAGTTGTGTGCATTAGCCAAGTCATGTCTTTCTCTTCAGAAAGCGTTGCCTTGTCTTGCATTACGAATACTTTACCTTGAACAAACCAGACCTTACGCTTGTAAGATTCAATTTCAGGAACGAAGTACTTGTAAGACGCTGTCGCATCACCTTCAACCATCTTCACATCAGATTCAGTGTCGAAATCAGAGATGTTGCCGCCCGCTTCGATACAGAAGCGATCTTGGTGGTTTTCGTAGCCCGTGTTCTTGTTCTCGCCGTACTGACCTTTACCGCCAAATAGTGGAAGGTTCTTAGAGAACGTTTGACGACGCCATTTCGTGTGCATATCAACACCGAAACCACCGTAGTAACCTGTTACTGACGCTAGCGTTTCACCAAATGCGTGAAGCGTAAATGCGTTTTGGTCACCGTGAGAGTGGCTGATTGAGCCAAACGGAGAACATTTGAATACCATGTGAATATGGTTATCACGCTCAGTCATCTTGTTGTGGAATGCAGCCCAACCCGTGATTGGGAATACTTTCAACAGTGGGTCATTCGATGGTGCTTTCTCTTCAGGTGCATCCCAAAGGAAGTTAAAGCGAAGATCATCGTAACCGAAGTCCCACCAACCGAAGTTGTAGAATTTGGTGTGTGCTTCAGTATCACGGCCTTTCAGTTGGTTGTAGTACCAAACATACTCAGGCTTCTGGTTAACACCTGCGTAATGCTTGATGTTGTAAGCCAGTTTTAGACCTGGGAAATCACCGATTGAAGACTGGTCACAGAAGCTCGCGCGCTTAGAGTGAACAGGCATGCAGTAAAGCGGGAAATCACCTGTGTTTTCGTAGAATGTTTTGTTGAACATGTCTACGCCACAGTATGCTTTCAATAGATCGAATGCTTCGCCTAGGAATGCAGTTTGTGTGTTCCAGTAGTCAGGACCTTCAGCCCAACCGCCGTCTACACCGCCCCATGGTGGGTAGTGTACTGCGTAGTATTCTAGAGCGTATGCAATGTACTCGCCTGCTTTCGGGTGATCGTGGTAAAGCGCGATACACGTTGGGATGATAGCAGAAGAGATAGAACGAACACCGTGGCTGTTCAGTGGGTTGTTCAATAGATCAACCGTCACTTTCAGGTGGTGCATGATTTCGTCTAGACGCTCAATCAAAGCATCTTGAACTTGCTGACGTTCTTCATCTGTAAAGTAACCGTGTAGCCAGTCGTAACCCCAAGCCATAGCCGCGATAACACGGAAAGCTGCTTCATCGTTATAGCCACGAGAAGTCACGCCTTCTGGATCGTACGTAGACAGTTTTAGAGTCCAAGCTTTTGCTTTAGCAATGAGCGCTTCGTCTTCTTTCACAACACCAGCAATTGCTAGGTTACGTGTCGCGTTCAGTGCCATTTGGCAATCAACGTACATTTGACGCCAGTAAGGACGCCATAGAGAAGCTTTACCTACCGTCTCAGCTGGGTACGCTTGAGGCTCTTCGAAAGGAGCAGTCTCAAGGAACTTAACTGTCGAGTTGTTATAGAAATCATCAAACATGCAGTGAGCTTCATCAGCTTTCACTTTCGCTTTGAATTCTTCTAACTGATCTGCTTGAACAAGAAGACGTGGACGTGCTTCGCTCAAGTTGTCTAGGAATGATAGGTCGAAGTCACGTGTTTGGACTTCGATAGGGAGTAGGTCTACAAGATTACCTGCTGAAGTATCATTCTCCAGCTTCATCTTCCTGATTGCATCAAGAGATTTTTGGTCGCTCATTCTAACTCACTTATTTTTCAAGTTGATTGAAAGGAATTAGCAATAATATACGTCTTATTGTAGGACAATTGAATCTATTTCGGTTCGATTGAACCATTTTGTACAGTTTTCGTGATTTAGGTCAGATATCTTCCACCTGACAGTTTTTCCGTTTCGCAGAACAAAAAATGCGACGCCCTTTCGAGTCGTCGCATTCTATTATAAACGTTTTCTCTATATTAGCTTTCGGTTACTGCTTTCGCTTGCTTGCCGCCGTCATCGACCGCTTTAACCAATAGCACACCAACACCACCAACAATCACACCACAAAGGATAAAGACTAGACGTCCCCACATTGGGTTAGTAAGTAGAGCCATTAGCATGATACCGACACCCGCTACCGCAATCAGTTTACCAAGCATTTCACGCTGTTTGTTATCCAGTACTTTCTGTTCTGCTGACTCCGCAACTAATGGAGTAGACAGGTTACCGAAGAACTTATCAACGTCTGCTTGACGCTTCTCAGTTAATGGCTTGTAGAACAGAGTTGATAGGATGAAGAAACCACCTGTCAGCGTAATGTGAGCAATCAGACCGATAGCAACCTTAACATCAGACCATTCACGGCTTGTTAGCTCTTCTAGACCGAAGATTGAAGACACCATTTCAGCGTTAACAACGAAACCCACGTAGTAAGAAACAAAACCACCAACCACTAGCGTACCCCAACCAGCCCAGTCCGGAGTCTTCTTAATAAAGAAGCCAAGGAATGCAGGAATTGTCATTGGGAAGCCGATCAGTGCGCCTACATACATCATGGTATCGAACAGGCTCAAACCTTTAAGCGAGTTGATGAACTGTGCAATAAGGATGATAGCAATACCAAACACGGCAGAAGTAATCTTAGAAACCGTTACTAGTTCTTTTTCGCTAGCCGTACCTTTACGAACGATTGGTTCATAGAAGTTCTTAACAAAGATACCCGAGTTACGGTTTAGACCAGAATCCATTGAAGACATTGTCGCTGCAAACATCGCCGCAACTAGAAGGCCAACCATACCTGCTGGCATGTACTCTTGTACGAAGTATAGGTAGGCAAAGTCACCCGCTTTCTTACCTGCATCTGGGTAAGCTGCTGCTAGGTCGACACCTTGACCTGCAATGTACCAAGAAGGCATGAACCAGATAAATACACCACAAAGCATTAGCACACACGCTAGTAGCGCCGCTTTCTTCGCGTTCTTTGAGTCTTTAGCCGCTAGGTAACGGTAAGAGTTAAGCATGTTGTTAGTAATAGAGAACTGCTTCACGAAGATGAAGAATGCCCAAATGCTGAAGATGCTTAAGTAGTTAATGTTGTTACCAGAAAGGAAAGAACCGCCTTCCGCTACAGGGAAGTTATTCACGATTTCACCAACACCGCCACCTTGAACAACAGCAACAACAGCACATGTCACGGTTACTGCCATGATGATAACCATCTGCATAAAGTCAGATGCAATTACCGCCCATGAACCACCCGTTACAGACATTGCCAATACAACCAAACCGGTAATCCAGATAGTTGCTGTCATGTCGAAACCGAAGATACCAGAAGCGATGATTGCTAGTGCGTTTAACCATACACCGGCAGAAACAACACTGTTTGGCATTGAAGACCAAGTGAACACTTGTTCGTTAGTCGCACCGAAACGCATACGAATTGCTTCGATTACCGTTACTACACGTAGTTGACGGAACTTTGGAGCAAAATATGCGAAGTTCATGAAGTAACCAAATGCGTTGGCTACGAAGATGACCGCTACTGCAAAACCATCGTTATACGCTTTACCTGCCGCACCGGTGAATGTCCATGCACTAAACTGGGTCATAAAGGCGGTTGCACCAACCATCCACCACAACATGTTACCGCCCCCGCGGAAGTAGTCACTGGTGGTACTTGTAAATGTTCTAAACATCCAACCTATCGCAATCAAGAATAGGAAATAAATGCCGACAATAATCGTGTTGAGTTCCATCGTGTATCCTTTGTCCGTTGTATTTTGTTACGAGGACTATAGGAAATCTCAAACTTTATTTGTAGTACAATAATCCAAATAAGTGATGGCGATCTTATTTTGATTGATTAAGTTAATTATATATATGACATAGGATGGAATATGGCCAATCCATCAAGGCAATTACTGGTGTTTGAGGTAAAAACTCAAAAAACAAGGCCAAAGAACATCACACCCATTAAAATCAAAGACTTATGAGAAAGTGAGACTTTGCACACTTATTAACAAATACAACCAAACACATATAAATATAAAATCCTCAAAAATAATAAAAGCCAAATCAGAGCTAAATCACCCTCATTTATCACACAATAAACCAGCGTTTTTTATCTATTGAGAGTGGATAATTTCATTAGAATTCTACTTAAATTAATCAATATAGAAGAGGCATATCCAGTTCAAACGATGGTAGATTCAAAATATACAAAAATGAAAAATCATGGATGACGCATAATTATTTGGGGGTCGAGAGTGTCTAAAAACGAATATCGAGCGTAATATTATTTTTATTATGATGGTAAAGAGAACGACCGCTAGGCGTATACAAGAAGGAACTGGCTTAAGAAGGAGTTAAGCGAGGATGAACCAAAACAGTGCCACACATGGTGCAACACGCTTTCTAAAAAAAAAAGGCATGCACATGGCATACCTTTTTGACTGGTTCAAATGAAGTTGAAAACCGTGTTTAGCTTGCAGTGGCTAAACGGTGGTTAGCATCTTGCAAGTGAGCCGCTGACATTGTACGAGCTTTTTCACTGTCGCCAGCCATAATCGCTTCATAGATTCTACGGTGTTCATTGATACATGTGCTGCCCTCTTCAGAAGAGTGCACGATGAAGTTAACGAACATGGTCGTCAGAATATTGCCGAATGGCAGGTAGAAATCGTTACCTGTTGCATTGAAGATCAAGCTGTGGAAACGAATGTCGATGTTTGTCCAACTTTCTTGGTCAAATACTTCAGCAGCATCCACTTCTACCATCTTCTGGAAGATCTCTGAAAGCTCGATACGTTGCTCAGCAGTCGCAAATTTTGCAGCTAATGCACACGCTTCAGGTTCAATCGCACGGCGAAGGCCTAAAAACTGAGAACAGAATTGGTCTATGTCGGTTAGACCATCCATCCATTCAATCAGTTGAGGATCAAGAAAGTTCCAGTATGCGCGATCCACTACACGAGTACCGATTTTCGGGCGGGACTCTAACAGGCCTTTAGAAGTCAGTAGTTTAACGGCTTCACGAAGTGCCGTACGGCTGATACCAAACTGTTCACACAGCGCCATTTCACCAGGAATAATAGAACCTTGTGGCAGTTCACCAGACAAGATTCCACGAGCGATTTCACGCGCTACTTGCACGTGCAGGCTGCGCTTCGAGCCCGAGATTGAATTAAAAGTGCTAACCATAAGTTCACTTATTTTATATGTTATGTTTATGTATTATTTAAGGATCACTATAACAGGATTTCAACCTAGCGCCAATTGAGTAAATTAGCAACGAGTCGTGCCCTATTAATTTACTCAATGAATCAAACACTTATAAAGCATCTAACTCCATACCACTAGAAACATTATGTTACACCATTCATAAATCCGTCATCAAAAGGCATCGGTTCTGTCATCCTCGATTCCTATACTTCCTTCCAACAAATCACTCAATTGGACTAACATAATGAAACCGACAAAAACAAATCTCACGCTTAAGAGCGCTATTACTGCTGCGCTGATTTTTTCTGGTTCTGCATTAGCAATGGATACACGATACGAAGATCGCTCTGGCAACTTGGTTGCTGATGTTCCTCAAGATGAATCACAATGGGTTGACCCAAACACGCTAATTTTTGCTTATACGCCAGTTGAAGATCCTGCAGTATACGCTGATGTGTGGAGCGAGTTTTTGAGCCACCTTGAAAAAACAACGGAAAAGACGGTTCGTTTCTTCCCTGTTCAAAATAACGCTGCTCAAATTGAAGCAATGCGTTCAGGTCGCCTACATATCGCAGGTTTCAACACAGGTTCTACACCACTGGCGGTTAACTGTGCAGGCTTTGCCCCATTCACAATGATGGCTGCAGAAGATGGCTCTTTCGGTTACGAAATGGAAATCATCACTTACCCTGGTTCTGGCATTGAGAAAGTGGAAGACCTAAAAGATAAGAACCTAGCGTTCACATCACAAACGTCTAACTCTGGCTTCAAAGCACCTTCTGCGATTTTGGACGCTGAATACCAACTTCAACCTGACCGAGATTTCAAACCAGCATTCTCTGGCGCACACGACAACTCTATTTTGGGTGTGGCGCACAAAGATTACGATGCTGCAGCAGTTGCTAACTCAGTATTGAACCGCATGCTTTCACGCGATGTTGTGAAAGAAGACCAAATCAAGAGCATCTACAAATCTCAAACCTTCCCGACTACCGCTTACGGCACAGCGCACAACCTGACGCCAGAGCTGCAAGAGAAGATTCAAAAAGCGTTCTTCACTTTCGATTGGGAAGGCACAAAGCTTCAAGAAGAATTTGAACGTAACGGCGAAGCGCAGTTCGTTCCTATTACTTACAAAGAGCACTGGGAAGTGATCCGCACTATCGATACGGCAAACAAAGTCTCTTACACGTGTAGCTAAGTTCAACCGAACTAAAAAGCCAATCACACACCGATAAAACTAACTGCAGGTGTAATCGCCTGCAGTTATTCACCACTCTTTCCGGTTTACTTTCCATGCCTGTCTCAGGCGAACTCTTAGTACACCGCTCTTATAGGAATTCTATGTCTACTCTTACCCTTAAAGGGCTTACCAAGCACTACTCCAGTTCTGATAAAGCCCTTACCAACGTTAGCTTGTCGGTCAATGCCGGTGAAGTGGTTGGTTTAATTGGTCCATCTGGTGCGGGTAAATCAACGCTTATCCGTTGTATTAATCGGCTCACCGAACCCACCAGCGGCGAAGTGATCTTTTCCAATACCAATCTAGAAACGCTGTCTAAGCGACAACTGAGACAATCACGCCGTGAAATCGGGATGATTTTCCAAGAGTACGCGCTGATTGAGCGTTTGACGGTGATGGAAAACGTACTTTCAGGACGTTTGGGTTACGTGAATTTCTGGCAAAGCTTTACTCGCCGTTTCCCTGAATCGGATATCCAAGCCGCTTATGCGCTACTCGACCGTGTTGGATTGTTAGAACACGCCAATAAAAGGGCCGATGCTCTGTCGGGTGGTCAGCGTCAACGTGTTGGTATTGCACGTGCACTTGCTCAGAAACCGAAATTACTGTTGATTGATGAACCAACGGCCGCACTTGATCCACGTACAGCGCGCCAAATCATGCGACTGATCAGTGAGATTTGTTCAGAGCAACAGCTCCCTGCCATCATCAATATTCACGATGTTCAATTAGCAAAGCAGTTTGTTGACCGTGTTGTCGGCTTAAATGCAGGTTGTGTCGTATTTGATGACAAACCAAACCTGCTCACTGAATATGTTTTAACGCAAATCTACGGTGAAGAAGACTGGAGTCAACAAGCAGAAGAAGAGGCCGATGACCTCATCATCACAAGTCCTCGCCTGTCTGAGGCAACAATATGACTCAACCATATCCAAATCAAGTTCAGCAGCATTTAAAGTCAGGAAAACAGAATTCCAAACAATACCCGACACAGTGGACAAAGCCGCCAATGATTTCTAGCCCATGGTTACGCTGGAGCTTAATCATCATTGTCGCGGTTTACTTGTACCTTGCGACTCAATCGGTACACGTCAACTGGACTCGAATTTACGAAGGCAGCGAACGCGGCTGGCAGTTCATTTTGGCTTTCATGAACCCAGATTTTGGTGGCCGATGGAACAACATCTCACAAGGTTTGATTGAGAGTTTAACCATGACCCTGACATCAACCGTGGCGGGTGTCCTTCTTTCAATCCCATTCGGATTAGGCGCAGCGAAAAACCTTGCCCCTACGCCTGTTTACCTATTCTGTCGTGCGTTTATTTCGATCGCTCGTAGCTTACAAGAGATCATCGTTGCGATTCTGTGTGTGGCTCTGTTTGGCTTTGGTACGTTTGCGGGTTTTGTCACGCTGACCTTCGCAACCATCGGCTTTCTCGCGAAATTGTTTGCCGATGAAATTGAAGCCATCGACCCAGCACCACTCACCGCAATGCGCGCAACTGGCGCAAGTTGGTTACAACAAGTGAACTATGCGATTCAAGCGCAGGTAATGCCACGCTTTATCGGGCTTTCGATGTACCGACTCGACATCAACTTCCGAGAGTCAGCGGTAATTGGCATTGTTGGCGCAGGGGGTATCGGTGCTACATTGAACACGCAATGGACCGTTACGAATACAGCGCAGCGGCCGCTATTCTATTGATTATTATTGTGATTGTGATGTTGTGTGAATACCTATCGACCATTATCCGCAAGCATGTGCAGTAAGGAACGACCAATGAGCACGCTAAATGACACCTCTACAAGCGCCATGAATCGTACCCAATGGCAGCGTTACGACAGTAAACAGAGCCTTATGCTTTGGCTTGGCTGGCTTTGCTTTGTTGCGCTAACGGTTTTTGCATGGCAAGTCATGAACAAGGACACGATTTGGTACTTTGTGACTGACTCACCGAATCAACTTGCTGATATTTCGTCACGTATGTGGCCACCAAGATGGAGCTACTTAGAGTCACTTTGGAGCCCTTTGTGGGACACCATTAACATCGCAACAATTGGCACACTGTTAGGAATCGTACTGGCATTTCCAGTTGCATTCTTAGCCGCACGCAACACAACGCCAAGCACAACGTTTATCAGGCCTATCGCACTGTTCATCATTGCGGCAAGTCGTTCAATCAACTCATTAATTTGGGCACTCCTGTTAGTGGCTATCATCGGCCCAGGGTTACTGGCCGGTATTATTGCGATAGCGCTACGTTCAATTGGTTTTGTGGCGAAGTTAATGTATGAAGCGATTGAAGAAGTGAATGCAACACAGATGTCTGCAATCCAATCGACTGGAGCTTCTCCGCTGCAGGTATTGAACTACGGTATTCTTCCGCAAGTGATGCCAAGTTTCATCGGCACGAGCTTGTTCCGCTGGGATATCAATATTCGTGAGTCTACCGTCTTAGGTTTGGTGGGCGCTGGCGGTATCGGCTTAAAACTGCAAGAGTCGATGGCGATGCTGGCATGGCCTCAAGTGACTGTGATTTTCTGTGCGATTCTAGTGACGGTCATCTTCTCCGAATGGGTGGCAGCCAAAGCAAGAAAAGCCCTTATCTAAATAATAAAAACAACGTCAAATAGACGGTTAGTTAGGATCAAAGCCTACTCAGTGAGTAGGCTTTTCGTTTGTTGCAACGTGATAAACATTTTTCACCATCAGAACCGCACTTCGTTGACCACAGTCCCTACCCCTTCAATCGTGACACTCACTTGGTCCTTGTCGGACAAAGCATAAGTTCTACCTGGCGTGCCCATGAAAATTAGATCGCCCGGTTTGAGGGTAAAATAATGGCTCAAATAGCTCACGACTTTTCTTGGCTTGTGGATCATGAACGAAGTATTTTCTTGTTGAACCACTTTACCGTTAACACGAGTGGTTAACTCAACATTGTTGTAATCAATGCCGCGCACAATTGTGTTGCCAACTGGGCCAAAACCATCGGAAGCTTTCGCTCGGAGCCATTGTAAATCGGCGCCTTGCCAACTTCTTTCAGTAATATCGTTGCCCACCGTGACGCCAAAGATCGCTTGTTCGGCTTCTTCTTCACTGGCTTGACTGAGCTCTCTACCAATCACAACCACCAGCTCGCCTTCAAAATGAACGTTTCTTGCTTTTGCTGGCACTTGAATCACTTCGCCCGTGAGAATCAAAGAAGAAGGAAGTTTAAGAAACATCGGCGGTTGTGCATCGGCAGGTGAGGCTAAATGGCTAGCGAAGTTCATTCCGACAGCGAAGACTTTCTCTGGTTTTGTCGGCAGTAACACCTCAACCGACTCTAACGGGATCGAATTTTTTGCTACCGAATATTCTCCAAAGATATCGCCGCTGACCGGTAACACAACGTCATTGTCTAGCTTTCCATAGCTGACTTTGTCTTGGTATTTAAAACGGACAAAATGCTCACTGCTCACCTCAACACTGTTATTTTCTGCCGCCAATGCGACGCCAGACATCGTAACTATTGCCAATAACCACTTCATCCTTGAATCCCTTCATTTTTAAATTCTAAATTATACTTTAGCCCACTCTGTAGGATACGAAGAAAAAGAGAAGCTCTGTAGCCCTCCCTCTTATCTCGCCCCATATAAAAGCAGCACGCATAAAAAAACCGAGCAACTCGCATGAGTTACTCGGTTTGACTTATTCCCGATGTTTCAGTCGTTGTTGGTATCAACGAACGATTTGCAATCACGACTGAATTCAATGTGATGCTTCGTTCCCGCAAAGCACCACATCAATACATGCCATCGTTAAACGGCATGTATGTTAATCATTTACAGTTGAGCAAATGATCCTTCCCACGAGTATGTCTCACCCGCGAACTCAACAGTGTGAGTTGCTTGCTGCGTGTCTTCAGCTTGGTTTGAGATACCGTAGTGGTAAGTGTTACCAGAAGTAGTCTGAATGCGAACAACAGTCCCGACACTGTTATGGCCCACAACAGATACTGATTTAACTAGACCACGAGCGCCTACAGAGGCTTCGATAGACTCGTTAAAGTAACCATGCGTTTCTAGTACAGAAGCAAACACGTGGTTTTGACCAGACTGACGTAAGATGAACGCAGGCTCACTCTTAAGGTTGAAGTCTGGATCGTTAGCACCAGTGCGAGCAAAAATCACTTCGCTGCCCGCATTCGCGCTGGTTACTAGGCTGTAGTAGCTGCTGTCATGTAGCCAGCTTACTAGAGAACCTTCTTCGTTCACTTTGCCTGAAGCAACGTTCCATAAATGTTGGTAACCGTTGTCTTCACCTAATGGCTTAAGCGTTGTTTCCATGTTGTAATCGAAGTCAGTGCGAATGATTTGACCCGAGTGGTGAACTGGTAAGTCGTACTGGTGCTCAGCGTCAGCTTCGATGCGGTACACATCAATTACTAGCGGTTTTTCGAACTCAGGTAGTTCAGCAAGAATCACGCTGCGTTGCATGTCTACGCCAGTGTAGTACTCAGAAATTGTGCCGCTCATACCTTGTAGCGACTGGTCGTCTGCTACGAAGAAGTGCTTCTGACCAAACTTAGACTCAGCCAATGCTGTGTTGAAGTTGTTCTGCGTTTTCTGATCAACCGTTACTGTGTTGTGAGCAACCGTCTGCTTACAGTAAGACTTGTTCTCCGGGATGTAACGACCGCCAAACTTAGGCTCAACGTTTACCCAACGACCGAAGCCGTAATCGTGCAGCACTTCGTGGCCACGGTTGAATACGCTTAGGTGCAAGCCATCGTAGTGACCATGGTCTAGCGCAGAATGGTACTGGTGGTCTGAACCGTGCTGACCAAACCAGATCAACGCCATTGTGTCGTCGTCTTGCACATCACGGTGACGAAGGATGCTTACGCCGCCTTTTTCGCCTTCAGGCCCGTCTGTTACAAACAGGCTACCCCAGTTGAATGGTTTGATGTCGTCTGCTGCATCAACCGCATCAGACAGTGTTTTACCAGAAGCATGAACCCAAACATTTTTTTGGTGATCAGCCATACCAAGCAGAGTTTCAGTCTGCTCGTAACGGTGGTAACACACAGACGTCGCCATGATAACCCCTTCATCGTTGATAGAAATCGTCTTCGATGAATCGTTCAGAGCAGGCAATGTGCCGTCTGGGAATGCCGTTTTGAATACAGAGTAAGACGTTGTCTTGATCACTGAATCGTTGAATTCATAGATACCAACTTCAGGCTGACGACGTTCAATCGCCTCTGCAAACAGGTAGATTGGACGTAGCGAGAAACGGTGGTAGTAAGGACCTTCCATGTAATAGCCGTCTGGCGAGAACAGTTGGTCAAGTTGCGCTAGGAAACCGCCGCTTACTTTGTCCAATTTCAGGCCGTAAAGTGCTTTATCTACAGACTCTTGATCGTTGATCGCGTAACCACAGATACCTACCGCCGCCACTGCCCATAAGCCGTGGTTGTGTACGATATCGAAGTCGTGTGCGTAAGTAACAACGAACATTTCGATCATTTGCTTCAGAAGATCGTCTTCGATAAGACGCTTCTGCTCTTCAGAGATAGTGTGGTAAATGCAGCTGTACGCACAAGAAGCGTAAAGCATCCACATGTTCTCGTTCAACGTTTGGTGGAACAGCTTACCCGGAGGGTTAGTGTCACGGCTTACGTTGCTTTCCAATGTTGGGTATACCGTCGCGTACGCAGTTAGCATATCAACGATGTAATCACGGTACTTTGTTTCCTCTGTGATCAGGAACAAACGACCCGCTAGATCCATATGGATGTAGTTTTGCTTGTGACGGTTGTGCTCGTAACCGCCACCTTCACCGTGACCTGGTACTTCGATGCCAACTTCTGCCATGTACGCGTCAGTTTGTTTAATGTCACGAGTCAGTGCGTTACCTAAAAGGCTATCCTTGCCAAGTTCTTTACGAAGCTCTGCTGCTTCATCAAAGTTAAGTAAAAGTGGTTGATAGCTCATTATTATTTCCCCTGCTCTGCTCTGCTTGCTAATTCTGGGTTTAAAGTTGTCTCTACTGAGTAGAAGCCTGTCCAGCTGTATACTTTGCCGTTCAGTTCTACCTTGTGTTCAGTGTTGTCAGTCGCACCAAGTTGGTTGCTGATCATCACGGTCACATTTGATTTTTCTGTGCTGATTTCGACGACTGAACCTACATTTGTATGCGCGACAACCTTGATGTCTTTCACAACGCCGCGAGCATTGACTGATTGCTCGAACTCTTCGTTGAAGTAACCGTGCGTTTCAAGAACAGAAGCGAACAGTGTTGTTTCGCCCTTGCTACGTAGAATGAAAGCAGGCTCTGAGCGTAGGTTGAAGCTTGGGTCATTCGCGCCAGTGCGAGTAAAGATAACTTCAGCATTGTCGTTAGACGTTGCACCTAACCATGTGTAGTAGGTGTTGTTCTGTAGCCAGCTTACCAGTGCTGTGCCCTTCACTTCACCGCTTGCCACGTTCCATAGGTGTTGGTAACCGAAGTCTTCACCTAGCGTGTTCAGCTCTTTGTTTGCTTGGTATTCAAAGCTAGTGCGAACAATCTGACCTTGATATTGGTGTGAGTAGTCGTACTGATGCTCACCTTCACCGCCTTTCTCAGAATCTAAACGGTAAAGATCTAATAGTAGCGGAGATTCTAATTCTTCAAGGTTTAGCATGAACACGCTGCGTTGCATGTCAAAACCTTCGTAATGATCGTTAGCAAATGCGCTCATGCCATTGATTTGCTCGTCTTCTACTTTGAAGAAGTGTGGCAAGCCGTGTACTGCATCTGCACGTTCAACGTCAAAGTTGTTCTGACATTTTTCATCAATCGTTACTGCGTTATGTGCAATTGTTTGACGAGCGTAAGATTTGTTTTCGTCTAGGTAACGGCCGCCGAATTTAGGCTCAACGTTCACCCAACGACAGAAACCGTATTCACGCAGTACTTCTTGACCACGGTTGAAGAAAGAAATACCCAGCGTATCAAAGTTACCGTGACCCATGCCGTGTTGGCCGTAGTTCATAACAAGTTGAGAAACGTCGCCTTTCTTATCCTGCATACGGATAAAGCCTTGCGCGCCGTTGTGACCTTGAGGGCCTTCGTTCAATTCAACACTTGGCCAGAAAGGCATGCCGATTTCTTTCTCAGCAGACGCTGCTTCGTAGGCTTTAGATAGCTCAAGACCACATGGATGCATCCAAACTGCGTCTTGAATCTTCGCCATACCAAGAATGTTTTGGTCTACGCCGTTTTCAGAAGAGTAATGCTTGCTGTAAACACTTACTGCAACCTGAACACCCATGTCTGTAATACCCATAGTACGAGAAGCATCATTCAGAGCCGGGAACTCACCGTTCGGGTAAGCCGTCGCCAGCATCGCTTGTACTGTGTTACCAATCACGCCGCCTTTGTAGTTGTAGATATCCACTTCAGGCATATGACGGTGAATCACTTCAGCGAACACACACGTTGGACGAATCGCATAACGGTGGTAGTAAGGACCTTCCATGTAGTAGCCAGAAGGTGCAAACAGCTGAGAAACTTGCGCTAGGAAGCCGCCAGTGTCGTTACGGTCAATGCCGTACACCGACATTTCAAGGTATTCACGCTTGCCAAGAGCAAGACCACAAATACCGACAGCCGCTACTGCCCAAATACCGTGATTGTGAATTCGGTCGAAGTCGTGTGCGTATTTAACCGTGAACATTTCTAACATTGGTTCAAAAATGCGAGACTCAATATTGTCGCGTTGTTCTTGTGTCAGGGTTGAAGCAACACAAGAGTAAGCTAAGCTTGAGAACATTAACCAGCAGTGTTCGTTCAGGATTTGGTGGAACAAACGACCTGTAGGGTTAGTGTTTTTCTGTACGTGGTAATCAAACGTTAGGTATTTATCTGCGTACTCTTCTAGTAATTCTGTAACAAAGTCAGCGTACTTTTGCTCTTTAGTGATCAAGAACATGCGACCAGCTAGATTCATGTACGTGTAATTTTGCTTATGGCGGTTATGTTCGTAACCACCAGCCTCACCATGACCTGGGACATCAATAGGTAAACGCATGAATGCTTCTAGATCTTTCGCGTTCGCTGCAATGGTTTTGCCCATTAAGCTAGAACGGCCCACTTCAAGGTGAAGTTGCTCTATTTCTGCTTCAGTCAACAATACTGGTTTAGTCGTCATATTCTTTGTCACCCTCAATAAAGAGTTTATCTGCTTAAACTTTGATTAAATTTTCAAACTCCATATAAAGTAATACAATATGAGCTTTAATTATACCTATTCGTCGCTAAATGATGAGTAGAGTCACATAATTAGCCATAAGTCATTGATGTAGCTGGCTAATGGTAAATATTAGCCATTTATTAAGTTGTTGATTTATTTACGCTATATAAAGTATCGCTTGATCAATATCACACAAATTTAGATATATTGTATTACAATTAGGCTCATTCCCTTATGATGGATGCAAGTTAAGTAACACTTAAAAGATTTAAACAGATTAGGAGATACACAATGAACTCTTTCTTTATCCTAGATGAAAACCCATGGGAAGAACTTGGTGGCGGCATTAAGCGTAAAATCGTTGCTTACACTGACGATCTAATGGCAGTACACCTATGTTTTGATAAGGGCGCGATTGGCCACCCTCATACTCACGAAATCCATGACCAAATCGGTTACGTAGTTCGTGGTAGCTTCGAAGCTGAGATTGAAGGCGAAAAGAAAGTCCTTAAAGAAGGCGATGCTTACTTCGCTCGTAAACACATGATGCACGGTGCAGTTGCACTAGAGCAAGACAGCATCCTTCTTGATATCTTCAACCCTGCGCGTGAAGATTTCCTAAAATAATAAACAGCGCAACCTCAGTTGCTAAGGTAAGCATATGAAATCATTAAACATCGCGGTCATTGGCGAGTGCATGGTTGAGCTACAAAAGAAACAAGACGGGCTTAAGCAAAGTTTCGGTGGCGATACACTAAATACTGCACTTTACTTGTCTCGCTTAACAAAAGAGCAAGATATCAACACGAGCTACGTAACAGCGTTAGGCACTGACCCATTCAGTACCGACATGTTAGAAAAGTGGCAAGCGGAAGGTATCGACACTAGCTTAATTGCTCAGCTTGATCACAAACAACCAGGGCTTTACTACATCGAGACCGATGAAACTGGTGAACGCAGTTTCCACTACTGGCGTAATGATGCTGCAGCAAAGTTCATGTTTGACCAGGAAGACACGCCTGCTCTACTTGATAAGCTATTCTCTTTTGATGCGGTTTACCTAAGTGGTATTACGCTTGCTATCTTGACAGAGAATGGACGCACGCAGCTATTCAACTTCTTAGACAAATTTAAAGCGCAAGGCGGCCAAGTATTCTTCGACAATAACTTCCGTCCAAAACTTTGGGAAAGTCAACAAGAAGCGATTTCTTGGTACTTGAAGATGCTTAAGTACACTGACACGGCTCTACTGACGTTCGATGACGAGCAAGAGTTGTACGGCGACGAAAGCATTGAACAGTGTATTGCACGTACGTCTGAATCTGGTGTGAAAGAGATCATCATTAAACGTGGTGCTAAAGACTGCTTAGTAGTTGAAAGCCAAAGCGCTCAGTACGTTGCTCCAAACCCAGTAGACAACATTGTTGATACTACAGCGGCTGGCGACTCGTTCAGCGCGGGCTTCCTAGCTAAGCGCTTAAGCGGTGGCAATGCACGTGATGCAGCGTTAGCAGGTCATATTGTGGCAGGGACTGTGATTCAGCATCCAGGTGCTATCATTCCTCTAGAAGCGACGCCTGATCTGTCTCTATAATTACGCACTTTAACTATTAATCAAGGGTTTGCTTAGTTGAAAGCAAGCCCACATTTAACGTGAGAAAGAATTCATGACTACATTAAATGAACAACTAGCAAACCTAAAAGTAATTCCTGTAATCGCTATCAACCGTGCTGAAGACGCTATCCCTCTAGGTAAAGCACTTGTTGAAAACGGCATGCCATGTGCAGAAATCACGCTACGTACAGAATGTGCAATCGAAGCGATTCGCATCATGCGTAAAGAATTCCCAGACATGCTAATTGGTTCAGGTACTGTACTGACTAACGAGCAAGTTGACGCATCTATCGAAGCTGGCGTTGATTTCATCGTAAGCCCAGGTTTCAACCCGCGCACTGTTCAATACTGTATCGATAAAGGCGTTGCAATCGTACCGGGTGTTAACAACCCAAGCCTAGTTGAACAAGCAATGGAAATGGGCCTTCGCACGTTGAAGTTCTTCCCTGCTGAACCTTCTGGCGGTACTGGTATGCTTAAAGCACTAACAGCGGTTTACCCTGTTAAATTTATGCCTACTGGTGGCGTAAGCTTGAAGAATGTTGATGAATACCTATCGATTCCTTCTGTACTTGCGTGTGGCGGTACTTGGATGGTTCCAACTAACCTTATCGACGAAGGTAAGTGGGACGAACTAGGCAAGCTTGTTCGTGATGCAGTTGATCACGTTAACGCTTAATCTATTTTAGATTGAGTGATGAAGCCTCACCTCGGTGGGGCTTTTTGTTATCTGGCGTTTATTGCGCTGACTAACCGTAAACACGCTAAATCAACGTTGTGTTTCCCCCACACCCTATCGCCTTTCTCCCTATGGCCTCGTACAGCTCCACGACTAAGACGGGCAAGAACGAGTAATGTAAGGCTTTCAATCTACGTCAGTATGCATCTAACGAAGCGTTACTGGTGTCCCTACTGCCTATCTACCCCCTTTTACCCAGCCCTTTATCCAGCAATGTTCCTTTTCGATACGTCGTCAAACATCTCTCATCGCATGCACTGATGGCCACAATAGACAAAGTGCGCCGCAAAATGTGTCCCGTCATCGAGTTTAACGCCCACTCAGTGACAAAAATTCCAAATACGCACCTCTATGATGAATAAATAGCATAGAAAGGCTTCATGGCCGCAGATAAACAGAAAATAGCGAAGTGAAAACAATGAGCTACACTTGAAATCTCAATACAAAAATTTTCAGTATAGGGTTCCAAATTAACGTGAATGTCGTCGCACAACACACCAATTTGTAGCACATTTGTTACGGTTATAATTAAAATCTTATAGATACGGCAAAGTAAGCGCTTTTGTTTATATTGTAATACATATAAACATTTAACCCTCAATTTATTTTAGATCTCAAACAAAATACACTCACATTTAAATTCAATTAAAACAAATACTTATACAACCACGTGTTAGAGACCGAAAAATCAATGCGACCTAGATCATACTAAAGACATATTGTAGTACAAATAAACCTTGGGACGCGTTAATCTAAGCCCAGTTAATTATGATATTTAAAAGGCTGAAAAGATGACTATTGATACTTTTGTTGTTCTCGCCTACTTCTTCTTTTTAATCGCGATTGGTTGGATGTTCCGTAAGTTCACCACCTCTACAAGTGATTACTTCAGAGGGGGCGGCAAAATGTTGTGGTGGATGGTTGGTGCAACTGCCTTCATGACACAATTTTCAGCATGGACGTTTACAGGTGCCGCAGGACGCGCATTCAATGACGGTTTCGTTATTGTAATCCTATTCTTAGCCAATGCTTTTGGCTACTTCATGAACTATATGTACTTCGCTCCAAAGTTCCGCCAACTTCGTGTGGTAACGGCGATCGAAGCTATTCGTCAGCGCTTTGGTAAAACGTCTGAACAGTTCTTCACATGGGCAGGTATGCCGGACAGCCTTATCTCTGCAGGTATCTGGCTAAACGGTCTAGCTATCTTTGTAGCAGCGGTATTCAACATCCCAATGGAAGCTACCATTGTGGTAACGGGTATGGTTCTAGTATTGATGGCAGTAACCGGCGGCTCTTGGGCGGTTGTTGCTTCTGACTTCATGCAAATGCTTGTAATCATGGCCGTGACAATCACTTGTGCGGTAGCAGCTTACTTCCACGGTGGCGGCTTAACTAACATTGTTGCTAACTTCGACGGCGACTTCATGTTAGGTAACAACCTAAACTACATGAGCATCTTCATCCTTTGGGTTGTATTCATCTTCGTGAAGCAGTTCGGTGTAATGAACAACAGCATCAACGCATACCGTTACCTATGTGCAAAAGACAGTGAAAACGCACGTAAAGCGGCAGGCCTAGCATGTATCCTTATGGTTGTTGGTCCACTAATTTGGTTCCTACCACCTTGGTACGTTAGTGCATTCATGCCTGAGTTCGCTGAGCAATACACATCAATGGGCGACAAAGCCGGTGATGCTGCTTACCTAGCATTCGTACAAAACGTAATGCCAGCAGGTATGGTTGGTCTTCTTATGTCAGCAATGTTCGCTGCAACGATGTCTTCTATGGATTCAGGTTTGAACCGTAACGCTGGTATCTTTGTAATGAACTTCTACAGCCCGATTCTTCGTAAAAATGCGACTCAGAAAGAGCTGGTTATTGTAAGTAAGATAACGACTATCATGATGGGTATTTTCATCATTGCGATTGGTCTATTCATTAACTCTCTGCGTCACTTAAGCTTGTTCGATATCGTAATGAACGTAGGTGCGTTGATTGGCTTCCCAATGCTTATCCCTGTCCTACTAGGTATGTGGATTCGTAAGACACCTGACTGGGCTGGTTGGTCTACTCTAGTGGTTGGTGGTTTCGTTTCTTACATCTTCGGTATCTCTCTGCAAGCAGAAGACATCGAGAACCTATTTGGTCTAGAAACAGCGCTTACAGGCCGTGAATGGAGCGACTTGAAAGTAGGTCTTAGCTTAGCTGCTCACGTAGTGTTCACAGGTGGTTACTTCATCATGACTTCTCGCTTCTACAAAGGCCTATCGCCAGAGCGTGAGAAAGAAGTTGACCAACTATTCACTAACTGGAACACGCCGCTTGTAGCGGAAGGTGAAGAGCAACAAAACCTAGATACTAAACAGCGTTCAATGCTTGGTAAGCTTATCAGCACAGCAGGTTTCGGTATCCTAGCAATGGCTCTGATTCCAAACGAACCAACAGGACGCTTATTGTTCCTACTATGTGGTTCGATGGTACTAACCGTTGGTATCCTGCTGGTTAACGCATCTAAAGCTCCGGCTAAGATGAACAACGAGTCAGTTGCCAAATAGCTAAACAGCTAAATAAGCAGCTAACAAGTTAAACCAAAATGAAGCCCATGTTATTCGATAACATGGGCTTTTTGTTTGTCTTCGGTTTATCAAAATAGAATATGAAACGCATCTCGATTAATGCGCATAAAGCGTAGAAATACCTATCTCCTGCCCTCGTTTTATCTTCTTTTCCAACCTTTCCAATGGTTTGATCTCTTTCTCTGATTGTTTCTGTTACTTTGAATGACAACACAAACACAACAGACAATTACAATGAAAAAAACATCACTATTACTTGCCTCCATTGCTCTGGCACTTTCTGGTGTCGCACAAGCTGACCAGCTAGAAGACATTCAAAAATCAGGCACTTTGCGTGTGGGCACTACTGGCGACTACAAGCCTTTCTCTTACTTCGATGGTAAAAGCTACTCTGGCTACGATATCGATGTTGCACAGCACATCGCGGAACAATTAGGCGTTGAATTGAAGATTGTTCGTACCACATGGAAAGATCTACTGACCGACCTAGACGACGATAAGTACGACATCGCGATGGGCGGCATTACGCGTAAAATGCAGCGTCAGTTAAACGCGGAACAAACTCAAGGCTACATGACCTTTGGTAAGTGTTTCTTGGTTGCGAAAGGCACCGCAGAACAGTACGACAGCATTGAGAAAGTGAACCACTCTTCTGTTCGTGTGGGCGTGAACATTGGCGGCACTAACGAGATCTTTGCCGACGCGAACTTGCAGAACGCAAGCTTCACACGCTACGAGAACAACCTCGACGTACCAAAAGCAGTAGCGGAAGGCAAAGTTGATGTGATGGTGACAGAAACCCCTGAAGGTCTGTTCTATCAGGTAACTGACGAACGTCTTGAAGCGGCCCGCTGCGAAACCCCGTTCACCAACAGTCAGTTCGGCTACCTGATTCCTAAAGGTGAACAACGTTTGTTGAACACGGTGAACTTCATTATGGATGAGATGAAATTGAAAGGAGTTGAAGAAGAGTTCCTGATCCACAACTCCCTTAAGTAACTCTTTTCAATTTATACCGTAACAAAAAAGAGGCCAGCAATGCTGGCCTCTTTCGTTATGGTTCAATGGTTCGCTTTAACCGTGAGTTATCACATTCTGCTGTACCAATGCATCCAGAATGTCCGAAGGCATGGTGCTACTTAAGGTTAGCTGTGGCGCAAGGTCTTCAACCACAATCACCTGTTCCGTAGTACCTAAGCCATCCGGGTTGATCGTAAGCTCAATATCATCCCCGTCCACTTTCGCGTCTATTTGTTGTAGCAACGCGGTCATGTCTGGAGATGTATTTTTAAGCTCCGGCAACACTTCTCTCAAGTCAATGCTGTCCCCTTCCGACAAATCAAAGTCGGTAATCGTATCTTCAACACCATCTTCGATGTTAAGCCATACGAACGAGTCCATACCATCACCACCAGTCAGAATGTCTGAGCCTCCGCCGCCAATCAGGGTGTCGTTACCGTCACCGCCAACAAGCGTATCGTCACCTGCGCCACCTTCAAGTCGATCATTCCCTGAACCACCCGTTAAGTCAGTCGCATTAGCACCAGCCAGTAACTGAACATCATCGGTTTCCGAAGCCAAGTTAATATCAACTGCGTTAGACACAATGTTCAAGTTAAGGTCAATCGATGCAGAGGTTGCTGTATCGTTGTTGTCAGTCTCTTCAGAAACCGCCTCGACTTTCAGTGTGTAGTTACCTGGAGTTTGAGAAAGCCCAACCGCTTGCAAGCTTTCAATTGCATCTGCCGTTGCTACCCAAACACCACCGCCAAGATCCGTCACAGAACCCGCAGCACTGGTGATTTGAGCGCCAGCAGGTACATCACTGATATGCAGCGTTAGCTCTTCTGTAATGTCCGTTAAGGCTGCGATAATCCCAACTAAAGGAATGCCACTCGCACTCACTGATTGGCTCGCAGTAATGTTTCTCACGTAGTTAGATGCAGGGTCAATCGATAACGTTGGCGCGTTAGCCACTGGTGTCACCTGTATCGTAAACTCTTCTGGTGGTGTTTCGATAATAATTCCAGATGGATTACCACTATCCTGAGCTACCACTTGTAACTGAATACTGTTCGATGGGATATATTGCGTATTCACAAACACGCCAACAGGGGTGGTTGGTGTATTAATGATTGCATTGATATCCGCCGGTGTACCTTCCAGTATGATTGAGCTTGTGTCCTGCCCGCTAACAGTGACAGTGGTTGTTCCTGGCAGAGTTACCGATAAAGCACCAAAATCGACACTCAAGGTAACCGTCATGAAATCGTCGGCATGAACGCCTACATAGTCAGGGTCTGCTACGGTAATGCCACTAATCAATTGCTCGACATCTTCGTCAATGACAGGCGTGACACCGTCACCATTAATGATTGGCGAATCATTAACACCTGTCACTGTTAAGCTCAAATCGCCGGTGTCTGTTAGGAAGTCATTAGCGCCGTTGGTTGTACCATCATCCTCTACGGTATAGGTAAACTTAACGTTGCCGTTGTATTCATCAGCTGCCGTAAATACCCAGTATGGGCCAGTGATCGTAGCATCATCAGCACCACCTACGTTCTCGAAGCGTTGTAGTTGACCTTGGCCTTCATCGAGCGCCAGATTAGTCACGGTAATCGTGTCGTTTTCCGGATCGCTCGTCGCAGCAATTAAATAGCCCTCTTTGATGATCAACTGACCTTCTTCAAGGATGGTGCCCAAGTCGATGTCCGTTGCCACCGGCTGATCATTCACTTCCGTTACCTTAATGGTAAAGGTCGTTTGATTGGTTTGAGCAGTATTCGGATCTCCAGCATCAATCAGACCGTTATTACCACCATCATCAACAGTGGCAGTGACTGTCGCAACACCTCCCTGATTTAGGTAATTCTCATCCGCACCCAATTCGAATCTGACACTACCTGTATCCAGAGCAGTATTTATATTGGCCAAAGTTCCAGAGAGAACAATGGCGCTGCCACTAGTTGGCGTAGAGGTAACACCCGTTGAAGAGGTGTAAGTCAACGTACCTTGGTCGACCGATAATGTTAGTGTGTAAATCGCGTTCGGATCATCATAAACGGCGTCTGGGTCCTCTATCTTAAAGCCAGACATATCACTCAATGCAATAGAGGTGTCTTCCGGCGTCTCTAAGTTTTCAATATTGACAAAGGTTGATTGGTCATTGATCGGATCAACCACCAAGTCGACACTGAAAATGGTTTCCGCCCCTAAATACTCAGTGTTATCCGCATCTGTATCTACTGAGCGAACAGAAATAGACAAAGGTGTATCAATACCAAGCGTATTACCTGTGTCTGAATTGTGCTCACCGGAGTTAAACACGATCTTATCGAGTGCTGTTGCCTCTACGTCTAACGTCCATGTATCAGAGGCTGAATCGTAAATACCTAGTGTTGTTCCATCCGGATGCAAAATTGACGCGTCTTGTGGAACATTGCTGACCACAACACGGATGGTTTCTGGCGAGTTTTCAGTATAAGTCCCACTCCCCGATGCAGAAAATGCGTTATCCAGAATAGTCGTGTTGATTTCAATATCAATATTTTCGCCTTCTAAACCGACTACCGAATCAGTCGGATCCGTATCAATATCGTCCCCTACAGGAAGTACATGCACTTGGAAACTTGGCAGAGTACCTGCGTTAGTTGGTACACCGAGCAAAGATTCTTGCGTAAACACCTCAACACCAAACTCAAAAGTACCGCTGAAATCTTTCGGAGGCAGTACCGATATTTCGCTCAAATCGAATGAATTCGAGACATTTGAAGGCAATTGGACACTCCACACGCCTCCACCATTATTCTTAACCGTGAAGTCTGAGGAGTTATCTACCCTGAATTGGAAGCCATCAGGGACATCAGTAAACTTGATAGAGACAAACTCTTCCGAACCATCTAAATCCGTCAAAGCAATCGACACTGGACTTGAGCCAGCGAGTGAAATCTCTTGGTCTTCACTACCCGTTATTTCAATGACATCTGCGTTCGTTCCAGGACCAGTGATCGCAATATCATCCACCACAGGGACTACGTCAAAGCTAACCGACGTTGAGAAAGATTCGATTGTGGCATCCTCAGTTGTGTCAGGAATATCTTGATTGAAGGTCGCCGTATCTAAAATGTTACCTGTCACAGTAACGTTCACAGTACTGACATCAGCACCATTTACGTCATCATAAGTCGGGAAGTTCTCTTTCGGTTTAAACAACACGCCTGACAAGGCACCATTTTCAATTTCACTTTCGGTGAAAGAGATGGATGTGCCCAATGGCGTTCCAGTATCACTGTAGAATTCGCCATTGCTTGTGTCAGTTAAGGTTAAAGTGATATCGGTGAAGCGTTCATCACCGCCTTCAACACCATTGACTTGGTCTGCAACCGAACCCGAGAAATCAAGCACAATATAGGTGTCTTCATAACCCACAGCTTCAGCGCCCGGTTGACCATCGATATCGACAGGGTTCAACGAGTCATCCAAAGAACCAGTAATATCGACAGAAATACTTGGCGCTACATCTGTTACAGCAGAGACTTTAATGATGGCGCTGGTATCAAGTACCTTCTCATCACCCGATATCAAATCTTTGGTGATCACCGTAAATGGCAATTTAAAGTCCCCAGAATAATCTGCGGGTAAATTCAACACCAAATCAGAGAAATCTGGCGTTACACCTTGTACCAAAGTGGACTGATACACATATTCGCCGTTAACGAAGTCAATCTCACCACTACCACCGATGCTAATGTTAAGTGTTTGGGTAAGGTCCGATGGGTCAAGAAACACGGTATCATCAATAACGATGGTAATTTCGTCGTTAAATGTATCGCCACCACTGAAACTAATGATACTTTCAAGCGCGTCACCAAGCATGAGCTGAGTATCTTCAATCGCGTCGATTGTCTGGTTCGGAGTTGCAGCGATATCAGCAGCAATTTCTCCTCCACCAACGATCTCTTCAGGGAAGGTCAAAATAACATTACCCTCTCTTGGAGCAATCGCAGAATTCTGGTCACTCAATTCGTCTCCCAAGTCTTCAACTTGAGCAAACACCTTCATTTTGATACTGCTGTTATTGTTTTCATCACCATCAGTGTATGGAGCAGTTAGATCTAAACCCTCAGGTGCGCTAATCGTAAACGCATCTTCGTCTGTGACCACCCAGCGGCCATCACCCTCATACACAGCACCAGTCACAAGCAGTTGACTCAATACCTCTTCTGGTAACGCGCCATCAGACGTAGTAGTTAATTGAACCACGACCTCGTTAACGACTTCGTTGATAGGAAATACAGGAGAGACATCATCTTCTCTGTAACGGATAACGTACTCACCATCCAAGATCTCAATACCACCACCATCTACGGCTTGGTTATCACTATTGGTTGTGAATTTGATTACACCCGCAGCATCAGATGTAATTGATGTTAACTCACCACTACCGTCTTCATTGGAGAAAACGATAAAGTTATCGTCAACTCCATCTCCATCTGGATCTTTAGGTTCCACAACAGGCACAACTTGTACTGTGATGGTGCCTGTAATTGCTGGATTAGCAACTACTCGGCCGCCCTCACCAACAATCGCATCGTCGGTGTACTCGAAATCTCTCTCCTCCATCTCAACGACGGTTGTCAGCGTAAAGTCGACGCTTGAGTTTTCTGGTGGTGTCATTTGGATAAAGTTGTTCGCCAAAGCAATCTGAGTAAATTGCTCCGGTGTCTGTGAGGTGTCTTTCGGTGTAATGATTAGGGTGCCGGCCGTGCTGGAATCGACCGTAACATCACCATTGACCACCGCGACTACATCCGTTGGAATGCCATTAATGGTAATTGAAGTGAAATGTTCGTCATCATCAATGTAATCATCACCTTGTGGATGCCAATCAATATTAATAGCGGTGTCTTCATCACCGGTTGTGGTGTTGCTATAGGTTGCAGAAGTGTCGATTCTAGGTTCAACCAACACTCGAACTTCTTGATCAAACGTTAAGGTGTGTCCATCGTTCTCGGTAACGACAATCTGCCCCTTGATATGAATATTTTCTGTCGACGAGTCAATCGGACGAATTCGGATACCAGAAGTAATACCTTCCTCTGTGATATTCGCTTCATAGATTGGTTTATCTAAATCAGGGTTTCCGTTAATGTCATCTTCATACCCAACGAAATTAAGGTCAATAACCGTACCATCACCGTCTTCGATTACCACGCCCTCAGGGATACCTGATAGAATAACGGTTATCGCTTCAGAACCATCGCCAACAAGAGGATCATCAGCTGGGAGATCTGGTTTTCTCTCACCAGATAACACCGTGAAATCTAGAACAGCGTAGTTGTCTCCGCTCTGACTCTCTTGGATTGTGGTTTGTACCCCACTCACACCGCCATCTGTAAACTCTTCCCAATCGGTACCATTAGTTCCACCAAATGGTACATCAGCAACACCAATGACCTCAACATTGACTGTTTTAGGACCAAATGTGATTTCATCAACTACTTCACCCGTTGAAAGATCTGCCTTGTCTTTGACAACACCTAACACATCAAAACTAAAGTCTTCATTACTGTGCTCTTTGGGTATCACTTCTACGTTGGCAAGTTCAGAGTAAAGAATCTCTTGATAATCGACACCCTCAATTGTCACGGTTGGTACAAGGGTATCGGTCCCAAGTAAATAAAGCCCAGCCCCCTGAGTGATATTATTGATTCGTACGTATAGAGTTTCCGACGTATCCAAATCTTCAGATGGTGTCATCGTAATCACTTCATCAAGAGTGAACGCGACTCTATTGCTAGGATCCCCAACAGTATCTGGATCGAGAATATTATCTTCATTGATGGTTTTGCGATTCACGCTTAAGGTGCCTAAGTCGGCGTCTGGGAGTACATCAATAACTAATGTTCGTTCTTCAGAGGTGGCAACCTGTTTACTGTTAGCACCGCTATTATCGCCATCTAGGAATGGATTACGGGTTTCTTCCGTCAAAGCCACTACTTTAAAGCTAATGGTGCCCGAGAAGTTATCAATCGGGTCGACGACTGTGCTATTGATATCTGCCGCATCAATAACATATGGGCCTCCAACAGGCCCTATCGGATTACCTGAGCTATCCAATAGAGTGAACTTCCCAGCGCCTTCATCAACAGTAAGTTGATATGTGAGTGTTTCAGGGAGAGAAGTATCTTGAGAATCAGCCTCGAGGTTAAGAGTGATGGTATTTCCATCTTCCGTTACCGGAATCTCTGTACCCATGCTGTCTGTATCAGGAAGATAAGTATAAGTGCTATTTGCATCATCCCACTCAGCCTCATCTGCTACGGCTTCAATTTCAATTCTAAAGTTGGAGCTTACCGTATGGTCAGGTGCCCCGTTGTTGTCGATCTCCAATTCATAATTTATTGTGGCTCCACCATTACCGGTACTAACGTTTCGGTCTGGTACAAAATAAAGATTATCGATGGTAGCTATAACATCTTTTGGATCAGTAGAGTCATCGGGATCAGGCATGAAACTCTGAACGATATTTGCACCATCTAGAACATAGTTCCCATCTACGTCTGTCGACAATTTCACATATTCAGCACCATCAAAGTAATAGAAGGTACCTCTATGGTTGGTATTATCGAAGATCTTCAGTTGGCCGATCGCCTCCGTGTTATCTTGGTCGTACAAGTTTACTTGTAATGCGACTTGAGCAGGTGCATCAGGTAGACCGTCTTGATTATCAAAGGTGTTTTCTAGGTCTGTTGGTTCACTACCCGCTGCATAATCAATTGATGCATCACGACCAATATCCTCTGTTGTCGTCACTTTCAGCGACACAGCCGTTGAGTCTTGATCAACGATAGTAATATTCAGTGGCGTTTCAGAGGTATCTAAATCCGCATCGATTGCAATTACGTTGATCGAGAAGTTGATCTCATCGCCGTCATGATCTAGATAACCATTGGCTCTAAATTCGACTTCACCGTTCGAGTTTATACGCAAGCGACCCAACTCTCTCTCTACTGTTCCTCCACTTCCATCATCGGTTTGTTCATAAACACGAACCTGCTGGCTCCCTAAGTTTAGGTCATAACTACCACTAAATGCTCCACTCGTTCCTCCCCTGAAAACGATATCAACATCACTATTTGAAATCCCTTCTATTTGGGTGAGCACAGCGGTGTCGGCACCTTGGTCTGTTGCACTCGCAAACATGTTCACCAAAGAGCCATTGTAGTTTTGCCCTTCTAGGCGAGAGATAGACTGAGTTGTCACTAGAGGAATATCATCGGTGACCGTAATATCCAGTGCGATTGCATTAGACTGGTCGCCATCGAAATCTTCGGCTACGACAGAGAAATTCAGCAGTATGCTATTTTCATCGTCAGCTATAGGGTGTGTGAGCGGTTTAAACAGTTCAAACTGATAGCTGTTGTCCTTAGTATCAAACACAACTTCAAACACAGCCTCGTTGCTTGTCTCAGTTTGTGCTGTGTAGGTAAATGTCGTACCACTCTCAACAACCGGAAGCCACTCTAGGGCTTCACCATTAGACGTAAGCCCTGTTAGCACTGCATCAGGGTTAACCAACTCATACAACACAACACCATCCGCACCTTCATCAATGGTAAACAAACCATTAATGACGGTATCTTCAGATTGGTCAGAGCCTATACCCGCTAAGTCATCTTCATCGACAATCACTTCACCCGTCGGCGGCGTCATTTCCGGAATATCATCAATGACTTGAATTGGTAATTGATACTGGTTGGAATCATCACCATCACTATCAACAGCCACTACATCAAAGGAGATAAGCAGCTTATTTCTCGCCTCTGAGCTAGGCTCATGGTCTAGAGGACCAAGCAAGGTAAATGTGTAAGCACCATCATCAGTCAGAACTAATGTGAAAATTGGCGTTCCGCCAGGGTCAGTTGCACCTTGGTAGGTGGTCGTGTTAGCAGCACCTGTGATCTCAGTGATCTTAATACCTTCATTGCCAGACGATAGCGTCGCTTCCAACATTGAGATATTTCTCAATTCGTAAGTTTCAACTTGGTCAGCTCCTTCGGTCGTCACAAAACTTCCCGAGGCTTGCGTTGGTGTTCCAATCTCCTCTTCATCCACAACAAAGGTGCTGCCAACCTCTATCTCAGTAATTTCAGGCACGTCATCGGTAATGGTGACACTGAGTGGTGTCATTGCTGAATCGGTTTCATCGGTGTCTACCGCGTAAACAGGCAAGGTAAATAGTTGATCATTGTTACCTTGAACGTCCGCATGGTCGATCTCTTCGAGGAGCGTAAATGTGTACTCGCCTAGCACTGACGATGAGAAGCTAATTTCAAAGATTTCAACTTCTGGCCCAAGAAGAGAGTCTTCCGTAATAAATCCTATATAGCCACCGGCAACTGAAGGGTCCTCTTTCAATTGAATCGCTAATCCATTAGACGTTAGAGCTCCGCCGACATTAAATTCATTGGTCGCAATACGGAAATAGCTAACGTCGTCACTACCCGCAGTAAAGGTTATCTGCTCTGTTTGGCTCACAGGTAAACTTGGTGAAGAACCATCGGCTAAGTTCACTTCACTCAAGCTCACTGGTGGAATGATATCAATCGTCGGTGGAGCACCATCACTAATTACTAACCTAACGGTTGCGTCTTCTAGATCGAGATCTTGGTCTTGAGATGCAACAACGATGTTCTTAATGATATCGCCATTTTCATGGTCTAGGTTTCTATTCGGCTCAAAGCGAATATCACCATTGAGTTTAATAAACAGTGTCCCTTCTGGGTAAACAAATACTTGCTCATTAATATCGTTTTGATCGAGAAGAACCTCAGCCCCACCATCATAGGTAAATTTAGTAACTGTTGAACCATCTGCACTTGGACCCGTTATTGTTTCAAACACATTGCTGCTCGCCGTGCCCGAGGTTGGCTCAGTGACTAGTAAGTCTCCAGATTGCATCACTTGAACATCATCCCCGATAACTACTTCAAGTTGCTTAGGAGCGGACACATCACCATCGGTGTCTTCGGCATAAACCGATAAATCGAAAGTAATGTCATTGTTGCCATCGCCAGGCGCATGGTCTAGTCGCTCTAGTAGTGTAAAGGTATAAATGCTTGGGTTTGAACTATCAAACGTTAAGGTGAAGATAGGCACCTCAACGCCCGGTGAAACCGTCGTGAATGCTAAATAGTCACCAGAGTTTGCTGGCTCTTCCCTTAAATCAACCACTAGTCCATTCGACTTGATTAATCCGCCAGTGTTAAATAGAGACGTGTCGACAACAATTCTTGCAATGTCGTCACTGCTAGCGATGGATGTGATTGTATTGGTTTCACTAATCAGCACCGAGTCAGGAGAAGATCCGTCTGCTAAGTTACTTTCAGATAAGTTAACGCCGGGTACTACATTCAGCGCGGGCCCTTCACCATCAATGATGGTCAGTCGAACACTCGACATGAAGATATCGTTATCGAAATCCGATGAAGTGAAAACGATATTTTTAACGATATTCCCGGCAGAATGATCAAGGTTTCGATTTGGCTCGAACCTAACATCACCATCTAACGTGACGAACAAAGAGCCTTCAGTAAAGGTAAACTCTTGCTCACCCGTCACGGTCTGATCGAGCGAAATGGATAATCCACCATCGTAAGTAAACTCGGTGATGGTCGCGCCGTCCGCGCTTGGCAAGGGCATAACATCAACCGTTGCTGTTGTCGGCGTGCCAGAGCTTGGTTCTGTGATCGTAAGAACCCCATCCTGCATTTGCTGAATGTCATCTTCAATCGTCACAACGACATCTCGTCTTGTTGATTCAGAATCATCTGTATCGACAGCATAAACTGGCAAGCGGAAATTCAAATCGTTGTAATTGAGACCATTAAGGTGATCGAGTGCTTCCAGCAAGGTAATGGTAAATTGGCCCTTGTTAACACTATCAAAACTAATCGTAAAGACATCGGTTTCTGCACCGGAACCGTTTGTGGTGAATCCGACGTAGCTGCCCGAATCCGCTGGTTCCTCCTTCAATTCAACGACTAAACCGTTTGATTTCAGTAACCCGCCAAAATTAAATTCATCCGTAGCGATTCGGAAATGACTCAGGTCATCACTCCCTTCTGTGTAAGTGATGGTATGAGTTGAACTAACTGGCCCTGCCGTCGGCATTGAACCATCGGATAAGTTCACTTCAGATAAGTAAACGTCAGGGACAATGTTGATAACAGGATCAACGCCATCCGTGATAGTAAGCGTCACCGTTGCGGTTTCAACATCATTATCGAAATCGCTTGTTGTCACGGTAATGGTTCGAACAATATCGCCATTCGAGTGGTCAAGGTCTCTATCTGGTTCAAAACGGAGCGAGCCATCCAACTTAACGAACAACCGTCCGTCAGCAACTGTGAACTCTTGCTCTGTAAAATCAGTTTGAACAAGCGTAAACGGCCCATCTGCCCCGTACATAAACTGGGTAACGGTCGCACCATCTGCACTTTCTGTAGGCATAACATCGACAATACTTGTAGTTGGCGGACCACCTGCTCCTGAAGTCGTCACAGGTTCAACAATACTTAAAGTACGATCTTGCGTTTGCTGTAAGTCGTCGGTAATGGTGACGTTCAAAGAGGACGATGCTGAATCGGTGTTGTCGGCATCAACCGCTATCACAGGGATATCGAAATCTAAGGTATTAGAAAGGTTACCATCAGCGTGATCTAAAGCCTCTAAAAGCGTAAATGTATATTGACCAAGATTGCTGTTCGAAAATTCAAGTGTGAACACGTTCGTTTCAACATTTGAAGCGCCGATAATAAAGCCAACATAGTTCCCCGAATCAGTAGGTTGCTCTTTAATTTCCACTGTCAGGCCGTTCGACTTCAATGCACCTGACGAATTGAAGTTCGTGCTATCGACCCTAAAGTGCGTCACATCATCGCTACCATCAGTAAACGTAATGACTTTGGTTTCACTGACAGCTGTCCCTGTAGAGGCAGAACCATCAGCTAAGCTTGCTTCATTCAGAGCAACATCAGGAATAAGATCAATCACTGGTTCATCGCCATCTTCTATCCTCAGCGACACAGAGGTGCTAACAATATCCCCATCTCCATCGACTGAATTAACCGAGATAGTTTTGACGATATCGCCACCAGAATGATCGAGGTCTGGCACAGGTTCAAATCGCATGTTTCCGTCTATAGTGACGTATAGCGTACCCTCGTCATAAGTGAACGACTGCTCGCTTGCGATGTTTTGATTAAGAGTTTGTAAAGCCTCCCCATCATAGCTGAAGCTCGTTAATGTCCCTCCGTCCGCACTGCTGTCCGGCATAAGGTCAACAGTATTGGATGTTTCAACACCTGTTGATGGCTCTTTCGCTGTCAATGAGCCAGCGACTAAAGCTTGAATATCATCGGTAATCGTCACCGATAGTGGTGACATGAGAGAGTCATCGCCATCGGTATCAACGGCATAGACCGGCAAGCTGAACGTCAGATCGTTGTTACCTTGGATTGGTGTGTGGTCAATCGCTTCCAAAAGAGTGAAGGTGTATTCACCCAAAGTGGAGCTGCTGAAATCGAGAGTAAACACCGTGGTTTCGACATTCGAAATATCGGTCGTGAAGCCAATATAATTGCCGGAGCCTGTTGGTTCTTCTCGAATCTCAATGACCAAGCCGTCTGACTTGAGCGCGTTGTTAGTATTAAACTCACTTGGTTCTAAACGGAACTTCTCTACATTGTCACTTTGATGAGTGAACGAGATGGTTTCTGTTTGACTCACTGCCCCCATGATTGGTGACGAGCCATCCGCTAAATCTGCTTCAGCAAGCGCGATGCTTGGTACCGATTCAATGGTTGGGATATCACCATCAATAATCGTCAGTGTGACAGTGGCCGTTTCAACATCCACATCACCATCACTCGAAGTAAACACCAGTGATTTAACGATATCGCCACTCTCGTGGTCTAAATCACGGTTCGGCTCAAAGCGCACGTTACCTTCAATGGTGACGAACACATCACCCTCAGTGAACGTAAATTTCTGCTCACCTGTGATTGTTGGGTCTAAGATTTGAGCCGTGCCACCGTCATAGGTGAACTGGGTAATCACTGCGCCATCGGCACTTTGCGCTGTCATTACATCAATCGTATT